>CAKKRA010000028.1 GCA_919902475.1 Nitrospiria bacterium | reverse complement strand
AGATACAAAGACTGTCTCGCATCAGATTGTAGATACTGCAATCAAGGAGTTGAGGGGTGATAATTTTCCATCAGAGAAAAAGGCAGCAATATTTAATCGCAATAAATTTTCTGATAAAAATATTATTAAAAAGCCTGTATATGCAGCAGCTTTTTCAATAGCCGTTCTGCTGACCTTTCTTATTATCGGTTATCAAAAGGGCTTTATTGGCGCCCTGATTAAGGGAAATAGTTCTATTGCGCAGCAGAGGATAAATGAAGAGTCAGCTAAAGAGGCATTAGATTATGATAAGGACGGAGTTTTAAGGATTAAAAAAGCAAAAGACTCTAAGACAGCCTCTTTAATAACACTGCTCAGGATTTGGAGGATTGAATTTCTGAAGGATGATATTTTTTTCAAAAGGGGCAGCGGAGAAAGCGAATTCAAAGATATTATTAAAAACTTTGGTTTTGAGGCGTATAATGTAAAGGATTTTAATCAGATTAAGATATTAAATTATCCGCTGATTGTTAATGTTCAAAGAGACGGAGAGGAGCATTATATTGTTTTAAGCCGAATAGTTGATAAGGACGCAATAATCCTTGACCCGCTTAAGGGTAAAATAATTTATAGTTTAAAGGAGCTTGAGGAGATATGGAAAAAGGATGGGATAATTCTGTGGAAAAGGCTTGATGGAATAAATATTCCAATATCTGCTGTAAAGCCAAATTCAGAGGTTATGAGCCTGCAGGAGGTATTAAGAAACAGGAATATTTATAATGGCAGGATAGACGGATATTATGGTTTAATGACTAAAGAGTCTGTCAAGGAATTTCAAACAAAATCAGGACTAAAATCAACAGGTGACTTTGATGCTGAGACACATATACTTCTATCAAAAGATATAAAAGGAGATGCTCTACCAGCGCTGAAGCAGTAATATGATTATTGTTAGCGCCTGCCTTGCAGGCTTTAATTGCAGATATGATGGCGCCAATTCCTGCGATAAATTGATTGCTGATTTGGTGGTAAGCAAAAAGGCTTTTCCGATCTGCCCTGAGCAGATGGGCGGGCTTTCAACGCCAAGGCCTTCTGCTGAAATAAAAAACGGCGATGGAAATGATGTCCTTGATGAGAAGGCAAGGATAATAACTATATACGGCGATGATATTACTGCCAAGATAATAAAAGGCTCAGAGGAGGTTTTAAAATTAGCTAAGATGTTAGGCGCAAAAGAGGCAGTATTAAAAGAGAAGAGCCCTTCCTGCGGCGTTACAATGATATACAGAAATGGTGAGATTGTTAAAGGAATGGGTGTATGTGCAGCTATATTAAAAAGAGAAGGTATAGAGATTTTACCTCCCTGAAGTAAGCGGAAATATTCAGCCTTTTTGCCTTTACTTAACCTCGTTGATGTGGTATATTTAAGACAAAAATAATGACCTGTGATGTTGATGGAACTATTTGTTTTATCAGAGAATTTAATTCGCATTTAATTACCTATACAAAGAAATAGATGATTTTAAACAAGAAGTTAAGAATAGGACTAATACTACTTTTAGTATGCACAATCTTAATAACAGTTACGATTATCTATGTAAATCTGAAGATAAAGGTAAACAGCCCTGATACCTTTAAAAAAGAATCTTTTCCAGATAAAGACGCTG
>CAKKRA010000027.1 GCA_919902475.1 Nitrospiria bacterium | reverse complement strand
TCTTTGCCATATATCATCACCTCTTTTTATTTTTATTGTATCTCATTTGAGATACTATGTCAAGACAATCGCTGTAATTAATTATCATTTTCTGTTCTTCAGGCTTTTGTGTGGGTAAGCGATTCTGAGAATAGAAATGTTTCCCCCTCCTGTCTGCCGACAGGCAGGTTGAAAAAGAGGGATAAAGGGGGATTTTAAGGCATCGAACTCGCAGAAAACATGGCTTTTTCACATGTGGAGCGTCTTGTTATCCACCGATTATCTCATTCAACCCTTCAATTAGTTGTCCCAACTCTTCTGCTGACGCCCGTCCTATTTTCTGGCCCAGACGCTCAATAGAAAGCGTTCGGATTTGGCTGATTTTTACCCATGATTTCTTCGGAAGTTTTGGATGGGATAATTCAAGGGTAAGAGGAAAGCCGGCTTTTTGCGGCCGGCTGGTTAAAGCAACCGCTATAACTGTTCCTGAATGTTCATTGAAGATATCATGGCTGATTACAAGCACAGGTCGCTGCCCAGACTGCTCATGTCCCCGTGTTGGGTTCAGATCGGCCCATACAATGTCGCCTCTTAGTATTCTGGCCATTCTTCCGCTCCGGCTGTCATGCCTTCCTCAGCCATAGTTTGCTCAAATGCCTTGTCAAGCTTAGCGCATTCACGAGCCAGACGGCTTTTTTCAAGACGAGCCATTTTTTCGCTTACAGCTTCCTGAATAGCGCGGCTGCGGTTTTCAAACAAATGATTTTTTACCAGCCGATCCAGATTTTTAAGCAATTTTTCTTCCATAGTAATAGCTATCTTCACTGCGCCCATTTTCATATCCTCCAGTATGATATATTATCATACCGACAATATTGTGTCAATTCAATTTTTCAGAGCAAAACATAAGAATTCAACAAGTTTTTAGAAGCCCTTTTTTAACCTTTGTCTTTGCGTCAATCAAATCCTTATGGTCAAGCCACATAAGCCTTTGCAGTTTGTGAACAAGATGGTCTTCATGCCCTTTTAAATGTTTGTCTGAATAGATTATCTGCCATATATGCTCTACAAGCTGAATTTTCTGCTCCTTTGTAAAATTCTTATTAATAGTATTTGTAAACTGCCAAAGGTCGCTGCTCTGTTTTAACTCTTCACCGGTAAGTTTAACGAGCTCTTTTACTTCCTCATCTGTTAATGAAAAATTCTTCTTTAATATGCCATTAATAATCTGCTGCTCCTCATTAGTAAACTCCTCATCAATCTTTGCAATTTCCAAC
>CAKKRA010000026.1 GCA_919902475.1 Nitrospiria bacterium | reverse complement strand
CGAGTAAAAGAGGTGTTTTAAAATATGGTGTTTTAGGATATGATTAATAAGGAAGGGTTAAGATATGCGGATAGGGGACTTCTGGGAGCTTGTTATGATGGAGGAATAAAAGGCTTAGATGAGAGGGTACAACAGGAAGAATAGGGAAAAGAGCGCAGAAGACGGAATTTACTGCTGTTTTCCCCTTGACTGATAGGCCTTTATATGTTAATTTTCATAGAAATTTTATTTCACCCTCACCCTGACCCTCTCCCATCAAGGGAGAGGGAAAATAGGAAGGAGAAGCTTTATGATAGATAAAAACATAGAAACAGGCTTTACCTTTGATGATGTGGTCCTGATACCTGCAAAGTCTGAGATTTTGCCAAAAGAGGTGGATGTTTCAACTCATCTTACAAAGAGGATAAAGATTAATATACCAATAGTAAGCGCTGCAATGGATACAGTAACAGAGGCAAGGCTTGCCATAGCCATTGCACAGGAGGGCGGCATAGGCGTTGTTCACAGGGCGCTCGGCATTGAGGAGCAGGCATCAGAGGTTGAGAAGGTTAAAAAATCCGAAAGCGGCATGATTATTGATCCTATTACAGTATCGCCTGACCATAAGATATATGAGGCAATGCAGTTGATGGAGAAATACAGGATATCAGGCCTGCCTGTTACAAAGAATAAGAAGCTTGTGGGCATACTTACAAACAGGGATTTAAGATTTGAGACAAGGATGCATTTAAAGGTTGCAGATGTTATGACAAAGGATAAACTTATAACTGTTCCTGTTGGTACAACCCTTGAAGAGGCAAAGGAGATACTCCACAAGCACAGGATTGAGAAGCTCCCTGTTGTCAACGACAGGTTTGAATTAAAGGGCCTGATAACAATAAAGGATATTCAGAAAAAGATAAGGTATCCAAATGCCTGCAAGGATAAATACGGCAGGCTCCGCATTGCTGCAGCGGTTGGAACAGGGAAGGAAGGCGAAGACAGGGCAGATGCGTTAATCAAGGCGAATGTGGATGTGATAGTTATTGATACTGCCCACGGCCATTCAAAGGGCGTATTGGATATGGTAAGGACTATAAAAAGAAAATATCCTCAGCAGGAGGTGATAGCAGGGAACATAGCAACAGCAGAGGCTGCGAAGGAATTAATCAAGGCAGGTGTGGATGCGATAAAGGTTGGCGTCGGTCCCGGCTCTATTTGCACTACGAGAATTGTTGCAGGCGCGGGCGTGCCGCAGATAACAGCAATAGCAAAATGTCATGCTGTTGCAAAGAAATCAAGGATACCAATAATTGCTGACGGCGGCGTAAAATATTCAGGCGACATATCAAAGGCGATTGCTGCCGGCGCATCCTCTGTTATGATCGGCGGAATTTTTGCAGGCACTGAAGAGAGTCCAGGTGAAATGGTTCTTCTTCAGGGCAGGAGCTATAAGGTCTACCGCGGCATGGGTTCTCTCGGCGCAATGCAGAGGGGCGGCGCTGACAGGTATTTTCAGGAGAAGGGGCTGGAGGAGAAGAAACTCGTTCCTGAGGGCATTGAGGGAAGGGTGCCTTATAAGGGCAGACTCTCAGATGTTGTATATCAATTAATCGGCGGCCTTAGGGCAGGCATGGGATATTGCGGATGCAGGACAATAAAGGAGCTTCACGATAAGGCAAGGTTTATAAAGATTACATCAGCAGGGTTGAAGGAGAGCCATGTCCACGATGTTATAATAACAAAGGAGGCGCCGAACTACAGGCTGGAGTAAAATGACTATGCAATCAACAGATAAGATACTGGTTCTTGACTTTGGCTCCCAGTATACACAGCTTATAGCAAGGAGGGTAAGGGAGGCAAAGGTATATTCAGAGATTTATCCTTTTAATTTTTCAATAAAAAAGATCAAGGAATTTAATCCAAAAGGCATAATCCTGTCTGGCAGCCCTGCAAGCGTGTATGATAAAAAGGCGCCGATTGTTGATAAAGAGGTATTTAATCTTGGTGTGCCTGTGCTTGGGATATGCTACGGCATGCAATTAATGACATACATCTTAGGTGGAAAGGTCGCAAAGTCGCAAAAAAGGGAATATGGCAGGGCAGAGCTTAATATTGATAAATCAATTAACCTTTTTCACGGCAGCAGGAATTGGCTCAGCCAGCCAGGGCAGCAGCACGGAACAACCATTGTATGGATGAGCCACGGCGACAGGATAGAGGAGATGCCAGCAGGTTTTACTTCTATCGCACACACTGATAACTCGCCTGTTGCTGCAATGGCAAATATATACAAAGGGCTGTATGGACTGCAATTTCATCCAGAGGTTGTTCACACGCCTTATGGAAGATATATATTAGAAAACTTTGTGTATAAAATATGCGGCTGCTCTCCAACATGGACAATGAAGGCATTTGTAGATTACTCTGTTGAGCATATAAAAAAGGTTGTTGGCAAGGAAAAGGTAATCTGCGCATTAAGCGGTGGCGTTGATTCATCTGTTGTTGCCGCGCTTGTTAATAAGGCGATAGGAAAACAGCTTATCTGCGTCTTTGTTAATAACGGTCTTTTGAGAAAGAATGAGGCAAAGACAGTCCTTGATACATTTAAAATACACATGAATCTGAACATAAAATATGTGGATGCTACTAAAAGGTTTTTGAAGAGGCTTAAAAATATAACAGATCCTGAGAAGAAGAGAAAGCTCATTGGCAGGGAGTTTATTGCAGTTTTTGAGGATTCTGCAAAGAAGACAGGAAAGATGGATTTTCTTGCACAGGGGACATTGTATCCGGATGTTATTGAAAGCAAGTCCTTTAAAGGCCCTTCTGCAACAATAAAGAGCCATCACAATGTCGGCGGACTTCCAACAAAAATGACCTTTAAGCTTATTGAGCCTCTAAGGGAGCTGTTTAAGGACGAGGTAAGGGTTCTTGGAAAAGAGCTTGGGCTTTCTGATGAGCTTATCTGGCGGCAGCCGTTTCCGGGTCCCGGACTTGCCATAAGGATACTTGGAGAGGTGACAGAGAACAGGCTGAAGATATTAAGGGAGGCAGATGCAATAGTGCTTGAGGAGATAAGGAAGGCAGGGCTTTACAGGGATATATGGCAGTCTTTTGCAGTGCTTCTTCCAATAAAGACAGTTGGTGTAATGGGTGATGAAAGGACTTATGAGAATGTTATTGCCCTGCGGGCAGTAACAAGCTTAGACGGCATGACTGCTGACTGGGTTAAACTTCCCTATGACCTCCTTGTTACAATGTCCAACAGGATAATAAACGAGGTCAAGGGCGTAAACAGGGTGGTATATGATATAAGCTCAAAACCGCCGAGCACGATTGAGTGGGAGTAAACAGAAGGCTAAAGGCTAAGGGTAAAGGGTGAAGAGAAAAATAAATGGCAGAAGAACGACTTCAAAAAATAATTTCAAGCGCAGGAATCACCTCACGCAGGAAGGCAGAGGAGCTGATTGTTCAGGGCAGGGTTACTGTTAATGGAAAGGTGATTAGAGAGCTCGGCACAAAGGCAGACCCTGATAAAGACCACATAAAGGTTGACGGCAAGCTTTTAAGATTCAAAGAGCAGAAGACATATATCCTTCTTAATAAACCAGTAAAATATGTAACAACCTTGAGCGATCCTGAGGGAAGACCAACTGTAATTGAATTGCTAAGGGGTGTAAAAGGCAGGGTATATCCTGTTGGCAGGCTGGATTATGATACGTCAGGCCTGCTGCTGCTGACCAATGACGGTGGTTTTGCAAATATGATAATGCATCCAAAGTTTGAGATACAAAAGACATATGAGGCAAAGATAGAAGGAGAGCTGAATGATAAGGAGATAGAGAAACTTCAGAAGGGTATGAAACTGGAAGGCAGGATGACTGCTCCTGCTAGAATAAAAAAACTAAGAAGAACAGATAAAAATTCATGGTTAGAGATAACTATACACGAAGGCAGAAAGAGGCAGGTAAGAAGGATGTTTGAAAGAACAGGTCATTCTGTTTTAAAGCTGATAAGGACAAAGATTGCATTTCTTGATATAAAGGGCTTAAATACAGGTGAATACAGGTTCCTTATAAAGGCAGAGGTTGATAGATTGACGAGGCTGACAGAGGAGGGGAGATAGGTTTTGAAGCGGACACACACCTGCGGTGAAATAAATAAAAATCATGTAAATACTCAGGTCGCTCTCAGCGGTTGGGTGCATAAGAGAAGGGACCACGGCGGTTTGATATTTATTGACTTAAGGGACAGGCGCGGCATCACACAGATTGTCTTTAATCCTGAAAAGGGCAAGAAGGCCCATGAGACTGCCCATCACCTGCGCAGCGAGTATGTTATATCAGTCAAAGGGGCTGTATCTCCGAGGCCGTCTGGCACAGAGAATACAAACCTGCCAACAGGAGAGATAGAAATACTGGTCTCTGAGCTTGCGATATTAAATGAGGCAAAGACGCCTCCGTTTATGATAGAGGATGATAGCGATGTTGCAGAGAATGTAAGATTAAAATACAGGTACCTTGATTTACGCAGGCCTTCTATTCAAAAAAATCTTATACTAAGGTATCAGGTTACAAAGTTTGTAAGGGACTTTCTTGATAAGCATAGTTTTATTGATGTAGAGACCCCATTTCTTACAAAGAGCACGCCAGAGGGCGCGAGGGACTATCTTGTGCCGAGCAGGGTAAATCCCGGCCTTTTTTTTGCTTTACCCCAGTCTCCGCAATTATTCAAGCAGATACTCATGGTTGCTGGTTTTGAGAAATACTTTCAAATAGTAAAATGCTTTAGGGACGAAGACCTGCGCGCAGACAGACAGCCGGAGTTTACGCAGATAGACATGGAGATGTCATTTGTAGATATGGATGATGTGATCCTGCTCATGGAGGAGATGATTGCCGCATTGTTCAAGTCTGTTAAAGGCATAGATATACCAACCCCGTTTACAAGACTGACATATCATGAGTCAATGGAAAGATACGGTAATGACAAGCCTGACACAAGATTTGAGCTTGAGTTAAAGGATATCTCTAAAATAGTTGCTGATTCTGAATTC
>CAKKRA010000025.1 GCA_919902475.1 Nitrospiria bacterium | reverse complement strand
CTCAATTATCTCTGAAAGGACCTGCCGCGAAACTACCCTCGGAGGCCTTCCTCCAACACTCGGCACCTCTATGGTCTCATCCTCCTTTACTATTGATGTAAGCGCGCAGCCGTATTTCACCTTTATCTTCTCTGCCTCGCTCGCAGGGGTGCGGAGTCCCACAGCAACATCATTTGTAAGATGATTCCCTCCTATGCCGAGCACAGCAGTATGCCAGAGGCTGCCGTTTACAAATGTTGCAATGTCTGTTGTCCCTCCGCCTATATCTACAACTGCAACACCAAGCTCCTTTTCATCAGATGTCAGCACAGCCTCGCTTGACGCCAATGGCTGAAGTATTATATCTATCACATGGAGCCCTGCCCTGTTCACGCTCTTTATTATATTCTGCGCAGATGTAACTGCGCCTGTTACGATATGAACCTCTGCCTCAAGCCTTACTCCTGACATGCCGAGCGGCTCTTTTATGCCGTCCTGCTCATCAATAATAAACTCCTGCGGAATGACATGAAGCACCTCCCTGTCAAGGGGTATTGCAACTGCCCTTGCCGCATCAATAACCCTGTTTATATCAGCATGTGTAACCTCTTTATTCTTTATTGCAATAACGCCCCTGCTGTTAAAGCTCTTTATATGTCCGCCTGCAATCCCTGCATATACTGAATTTATCTCAACCCCTGCCATAAGCTCAGCCTCTTCAACCGCCTTTTTTATGGACTCAACAGTGCTCTCAATATTGGTGACAACACCCTTTCTCAGGCCCTTTGACGGGCTTGTGCCTATGCCTATGATATCAATCTTATTCCCTTCAACCACCTCGCCGACAACTGCGCAGATCTTTGTTGTCCCCACATCAAGCCCAACTATTATGTTCTCCTTTTTTGCCAATCCCTTCACCTCCTTTATCTAAGCGTCAGATTATCAGTGAGTTAGCGTGCCAGAGTTATTAATCTTTGACACTTTGACTCAATTCTTTATTACCACCTTATTTAAAAACCTCATATCTATCTTTTTTGAGGCAATCCCTCTGTCAGTCATGTCTCCGCGTATCTCAGCAAACCTTGAGAGTTTTTTTTCGTAATCACCCATGCCCATATTTATTTCATAGTCATCTAATTTCAGAACTATCCTCTCCCTTTCAACATCTATACTTACATTTTCAAACAGTGTCAGCTCCTTCTTTTTTTTTATAGCATCTAATAATCTCAATGCCTCAACAAGCGCCTCTGGCGGCTGCTCCTCGCCGAACCTTACTCCCTTAAAATCAACACCCCTGATTATTGGAAAATATCTGCTGTCTAATAATGTCTCTCTCCTTCCAAGCACAACACCTTCGCTGTCAATAAGATAGTTCCTGCCTTTATACACTGCAACTGCAATGGGCATCCGCTCTTCAACGGTTATCAAAAGGCTGTTCGGAAGCTCCCTTTTTATCAATACACCCTTTATCCATGGATGAGATGACATCCTCTCCTGCAGCTTAAATATTCCTGTCTTAAATATATTAGTCCCCTCAGGCAATTCCATTAATGAAATTAACTCATTATCAGAAACAAAATTGTTCCCGATAATTCTCGTATTTTTAACATTGAAATATTTATCAGTGGTAATAAAGTCATATCCTCTAACCAACAAATATGTAAAGACAACTACAAACACAAAGGTTGCAAACAGCCTGAAAAGCCTGTAGAGCCTCCCCCTCTTCTCCTCTTTGGAGGTCATTGCCTTATTCTTTTTATAATAATGGGTGCTGACACCTGTATTTTTATAGCCCATCAATTATCCTCTTTTAATGCCTCCATTAATATCATCTCAACCAGCCTGTTAAAATCTATCCCTACACCTTTTGCTATCTCAGGAAGCAGGCTCACATTTGTCATGCCAGGCAGGGTATTTACTTCTAATAAAAAGGGTCTGTTGTCAGAATCTATTATTAAATCCACCCTGCTGTATCCTTTGCACCCTAATACACTGTGCGCCTTAAGCCCGAGTTCTAAAGCTTCATTATAAACCTGCTCAGGCAGACGGGCAGGGAATATGTGCTCTGACATATTTGCCGTATATTTTGCCTCATAATCATAAAACTGCCTCTTTGGAATAATCTCAATAGCTCCGAGCGGCCTTTTGCCAAGTATGCCCACCTGTATCTCACGGCCTTTGATATATTTCTCTATAAGAATCTCTTTGCCGTACTTAAATGCAAGGGCAAAGGCATCCTTCAGCCCTTTTTCTTCAGAGACAATTGATACGCCAACGCTTGAACCTTCAGAAACAGGTTTTACAACTACAGGAAATTCAAGACTGCTATCCTTCCCTTTCCAATCTTTTAAATCCTTTTTCTCTAAAATCATATACTGTCCAACAGGCAGTTTATGAAACTCAAATATCTTTTTTGAAAATACCTTATTCATCCCTAATGCGCTTGCAGCAATACCAGAGCCTGTGTATGGTATACCCATTATTTCAAGCATCCCTTGTACTGCGCCATCCTCGCCGTATCTGCCGTGCAAGGCGATAAAGGCAAACTCAATTTTTTCCTGTTTTAGACCATCTGCAAGGTCTCTTCCAACATCAATGCCTGCTGCGTTATATCCCATATCCTTCAATGCCTTTAAAATCGCATCTCCTGATTTTAAAGAGACCTCCCGCTCTGCAGAAAGCCCTCCCATCAGCACACCGATTTTTTTTTCTGTTACTAAACCCATAAAAATATGAAGCCTTTCATCTTCCGTCATTCCTGCATATATTTAGCAGGAATCCAGCCTTGCCCCTAAATGTTTCTGTCAGGTGTGGATTCCCGCTCAAAAGCACTGCGGGAATGACATACACTCCTAATCCTTGCCAACTACCTTTATTTCCAGCTTAAGAGCCACGCCCTTTTCCTTTTTTACTCTTTCTTTAACCACCTTTATTAATTTAATAACATCCTTTGCAACTGCCCTGCCTTTATTCACAATAAAGTTTGCGTGCTTTTCTGATACCTCTGCATCTCCTATCCTGTATCCCTTTAAGCCGACAGATTCAATCATTGCGCCTGCAAAGCCCTTTGCAGGATTTTTAAACACAGAGCCTG
The DNA here is from genome assembly GCA_919902475.1 of Nitrospiria bacterium. Classification (GTDB taxonomy): domain Bacteria; phylum Nitrospirota; class CAKKRA01; order 9FT-COMBO-42-15; family 9FT-COMBO-42-15; genus 9FT-COMBO-42-15. Next base: position 19,199 of record CAKKRA010000025.1, on the reverse strand, counting down.
CTGATCGAGCGCCAACAGGCTGCTTCTCTTTTCTACTGCCTATCAGCGCTGTTATCTTATCCTTTATCTTCTTGCTATTATTTTTATGAAGCGCAAAGCTCCCGCCGAGGATAATGCCCTTTGGAAGCCTTGCTGTCCTGTAGCCAAACCTTATATCCTCCCTGTCTATCTCTATTACATTGCCCTTTAAATCCATCATCCGAACCTGCCTGATAACATCCTTTATCTCGCCGTTAAATGAGCCTGCGTTCATAAATACGGCGCCGCCCACACTGCCTGGAATCCCTGCTGCAAACTCAAGGCCTGTAAGTCCGTGCGAAGCTGTAAAATTCAATAACCTTGAAAGATTAACCCCAGCTTCTGCAAATACCACTGCCTCTCCGTTTTCATCCTCAGATTCAATCATAATCTTGTCAAATCTCTGGAGGTTTACCACTATCCCTCTTATCCCTCCGTCCTTTACCAGTATGTTCGTCCCCCTGCCGAGTATAAAAAGAGAGACCTTCTCCTCATCTGCAATATGAAGGAGGTTCGCAAGATCCTGAAGGTCCTGAGGAAACACCATTATGTCCGCAGGACCGCCAATCTTAAACGAGGTATAATTTTTCATAGGCTCTCCGTATCTTATCTCCCCTTTAATGGAAGATAATCTTTTTTTAAACTCCTTTATATTAATATTTTTATTTCTGTCCCCGCATTCTTTCAACTATTTCACCGCCAATCTTATAGACATCCCCTGCGCCCAGTGTAATAACAATATCATCCTTCTTAAGCATTTTAAAAACATAGTCAGGGATTTCATTCTTGTTTTTGATGAACATCACCTCCTTATGTCCATGCCCTTTTATTGTTTCATATAATCTCTCGCCTGTTACACCCTCAATTGGAGTTTCACCTGCTGCATATATATCTGTTAATATCAATACATCTGCCTGATAAAATGCGGTTGCAAAATCCTTCATCAAGTCCTTTGTCCTCGTATAGCGGTGCGGCTGGAATATTACAATCGTCCTCTTATCCCATCCTGACTTTGCCGCAGCTAACGTTGCCTTTATCTCTGTAGGGTGGTGGCCGTAGTCATCCACAACCATAACGTCGTTTATTTCACCCTTTACCTGAAATCTTCTCTGGACACCGCTGAACTCTGCGAATGCCTTTTTAATCGCATCTATATCAATCTCAAGCTCAAGCCCCACTGCAACAGCAGAAAGGGCATTGTAAACATTATGAAGACCCGGCATATTTAGTTTAAATCTTCCCAATTCCTTGCCCCTGTTAATTACCTTGAAGCTTGATTCAAAGCCCTTTAGCTCAATATCCTTTGCAGCAAAATCCGCCTGAGCGCTGAACCCATATGTAACATACCTTTTCTCTACTGACGGGATGATATCCTGAATATTTTTATCATCAAGGCACAAAACAGCAAGGCCGTAGAATGGCACCTTATTAATAAAACTCAAAAAAGCCTTTTTTATTGCATCAAGGTTTTTGTAATAATCAAGATGCTCCTCATCAATGGTTGTTACAACAGCAATAGTAGGCGATAGTTTCAAGAATGAACCGTCGCTCTCATCTGCCTCTGCAACAAGAAAGTCCCCCTGACCGAGCTTTGCATTTGTGCCAAAGCTGTTCAGCTTTCCTCCTATGACAACTGTCGGATCTATATTGCCGCGGACAAGGACAGTTGCAATAATAGATGTTGTTGTTGTCTTTCCATGCGCGCCTGCCACTGCAATACCGTATTTCAGCCTCATCAGCTCTGCAAGCATCTCTGCCCTTGGGATGACGGGGATAAGAAGTTTCTTTGCAGCCTTCACCTCTTCATTTTCCTGCGATACTGCTGATGAAATAACCACAACATCAGCGCCTTCTATATTAGATGCTGCATGGCCTTTATATATAAAAGCGCCGGAATCTTGAAGGTGTTTTGTTGTATCTGATAGGTTCATATCAGAGCCGCTCACCTTATACCCAAGATTTAGCAAAACCTCTGCAATGCCGCTCATGCCGATGCCGCCGATGCCTACAAAGTGAATATGTTTTATCTTTTTAAACATAAGAAACCAATCCCTCGCACAGGTCTGCCATCTTGGATGCAGCATCCCTCTTTCCAAGAGCCATGCTCTTTTTCTCCATCTCCTCTATCTTTTGTCTGTTATTTAAAAAATAGATAATCCTCTCTGACAAAATCTTACCGTTTAAATCCTTATTAAGCACCATCTCTCCTGCGCCAGCCTCTGACATGGCCTTTGCATTCATCTCCTGATGATTGTGCGCTGCAAAGGGAAATGGAATTAATATAGCCGCCTTCCCGCAGGCTGTAAGCTCTGCCACAGTAGTTGCGCCTGCACGGGAGACAACCAAATCTGCATTAGCATACGCTGTTCCCATGTCATATATAAAAGGCATTACGTCAGCATTAAGAGCTGCCTTATTATAGGCATCTTTTACAAGGCTGTAATCAGCCTCTCCTGTCTGATGTATAATCCTGATTTTCTCCTTAATCTCTTTTAAATGATCAATAGCCTCAACCATCTTCATATTTATTGTATGCGCGCCGAGGCTTCCGCCGAATATCAACAATGTAAATCTATCTGATTTTTGACTGCCCCTTTTATATATCTCCTCGCGAATAGGATTTCCAACAACCACAACATCCGCGCCCTTTCTCAGGAATCTCTTTGTATCTTCAAATGCAACAGCAACCTTTCTTGTAAAATATGAAAGTAGCCTGTTTGTTGCGCCTGGTATGACATTCTCTTCTAATATCACATTTGGTATCCTCATAATAGCTGCTGATAAGACAACCGGCCCTGATGCATAGCCTCCAACGCCTATCACGCATTGCGGCTTAAACCTGTTTAGTATCCTGAATGAATCTATTATGCTAAAAGGTATCATAAAGAACGTTGCTATTTTTTTCAAAAGCCCTTTGCCGATAAAACCTGCTATTCTTATGGTTTCCAATCTATAGCCCTCTTTTGGAAGAACCCTATACTCTATGCCTCTTGCTGTGCCGACAAAGAGTATCTCAATATCTTTATATCTTTTCTGAAACTCTTTTGCTACTGCAATTCCAGGATAAAGATGCCCGCCGGTGCCGCCGCCTGCAATTACAATCCTCTTCATCTATCCTCACCCTTATCCCCTCTCCTGAGCCGCGATGTTCATTAATACACCTATTGACATCATATTCACCAATAATGATGAACCGCCAAAACTCACAAATGGCAAAGGTATGCCCTTTGTAGGCAGAAGCCCGGTAACAACACATATATTTATAACTGCCTGCATGCCAATCATAATAGTTATGCCGAGTGCTGCATATTTCCCAAAGGCATCCTCTGCCCTGAGACTGATAATAAAACCGAGCCATATTAGCGCTGCAAATAGGGCAATAACAGCAGCGCCGCCTGCAAATCCAAGCTCCTCGCCGAGGATAGAGAATATAAAATCCGTATGAGCCTCAGGCAGAAAAAAGAGCTTCTGTTTCCCCTCGCCAAGACCGACGCCAAAGAGGCCGCCGCTTCCCAATGCAAGATATGACTGTATAATCTGATAACCTGAATTATAAGGGTCCTTCCACGGGTCCCAGTATGTCTTTAACCTTTGCATCCTGTAACCGACATTAAATACTAATGTGTACATAAGAGGCGTCAGCATGACTACTAAAAACATTATATGCTTAAGCCTTGCGCCGCCTGCAAAGAGGAGCGACAGTGCTATAATGCCGATTGTTACTGCTGTTCCAGCATCAGGCTCTATCATGATAAGCATAACAAACAGGCCGATAACGCTCATAACAGGGAGAAAACCATTCATAAAATCCTTTATCCTCTCGCCCTTTTTTGCAATTATGCGCGCCATATAAATTATAATTGTGAGCTTTGCAAGCTCTGCAGGCTGGAATGAGAGGATGCCGAACCTAAGCCACCTCCTTGCTCCATTTACCTCTTTGCCCATAACCAATACAAAGATTAAAAGCAGAATCGTCAGGCCGAACATCGGCAGAAAAAGCCTGTCCCAATTTTTGTAATCTATTCTTGAAACAATAATCATCATCACTATCCCTATTACTGCCCATATCACCTGCCTCTTTAAAAAGAAAAAGAGGTCATTCATTTTCTTTAATGCAGGGATTGCGCTTGATGAATATATCATTAATATGCCTATAGCTGTAAGGATGGTAACGATTATAAAAAGAGTGTAATTTATGCTTTTGAAAGCAGTAACCGACATTTAAATACCCACCTTGACCCTTGCCTCTTGGGCCTTTGACCCTGTTAATCTATTCACTGCCTCTTTAAATACCCTTCCCCTATCCTCAAAATTCCTGAACATATCAAAGCTCGCACATGCAGGAGATAAAAGCACAACATCGCCTTTATCCGCCTTGTGGGATGCAATATTTACAGCATCCTCAAGGCTTGAGGCAAAGATTGTATCTGTAAGGCCGCCAACGGCATCTGCTATCTTCTCCTTTGCCTTGCCTATTAATATAAGGCGCTTCACCTTCTCCTTTACAAGATTTTTTAACGGAGCAAAATCCCCTCCCTTATCAAGCCCGCCTGCAATCAGGATAACAGGCTCTGAAAATCCCTCTAATGACTTTACTACTGCGCCGACATTTGTCCCTTTGGAATCATTTATGTATTTAACACCGTCAATTATCTTCACAAGCTCAAGCCTGTGCTCAAGCCCTGCAAATCTTTTTAGCGCCTGCCTCATAAATTCAACAGGACATCCTGCTAATTGCGCTGCTGCAATTGATGCCATTGCATTCTCAATATTATGAACACCCTTTATCCCAAGCTCATCTGTTTTTATTACAATCGCATCCTTGCCGCCGATATTTGAGACAATATCACCGCCTTTAATATATACACCTCTCTCTACACTTTTTAATCTGCTGAACAGGATAATATCGGATTTTATATTTTTTATAATGTCTGATGTATAAGCATCATCAGCATTTAATATTGCAAAATCATCCTTGACCTGATTTTCAAATATCCTTGCCTTTGCCCATACATACTCATCCATTGAATCATAGCGGTCAAGGTGGTCAGGCGTTATATTCAATAAAACTGCTGTCTTTGGCCTGAAATCCTTTATCGTCTCAAGCTGAAAACTGCTTACCTCTGCTACTGCTGCATCCCATTTTTTATCTGACAGCACAGCATCACTTAAGGCTGTGCCGAGATTGCCTCCAATAAACACATTTCTTTTATATGCCTTTATTAGCTCGCCTGTAAGTGTTGTTACAGTAGATTTGCCATTGGTGCCTGTAATACCTATAATCGGCGCCTTAAGAAGATGATATGCAAGCTCTATCTCGCTTATAACAGGTATCCCTTTTTCTTTTGCCATGAGCAGATATTCAGACTTATAAGGAACACCAGGGCTTATGACAATCAGGCCGCTCTTTAAAAAGGTTTCAAGATTATGGCTGCCAAGTTCATAACTAATATTAAGCCCTTTAAGCCGGGATATGGCATCAGCGAGCCTGTCTTTGCCTGCTGTATCAGTAACAGTAATCTTAGCCCCTTCTCTTAAAAGAAGCCTTACAGCAGATACCCCGCTCCTTGCAAGACCGACAACAAGTACTTTCTTATTTTTTAGATTAAAACTCAATTTTTATTCCTCATTTTTTTCTCTGCTTCTCTCCTTGTCATCACCCTTTCACCCTTTCTCCGTTTCTCCCGCTCATCATAAAACTACCTCAGCTTCAATGTACTCAAACTCAATAATGCAAGCACAATTGCAATTATCCAGAACCTGACAATAATCTTCGGCTCATCCCATCCCTTTAATTCAAAATGATGATGTATTGGCGCCATTCTGAATACCCTCTTTTTAGTAAGCTTGAATGATGCCACCTGAAATATCACAGAGAGGGTTTCAATTACAAAGAGGCCTCCGACAAGGAGCAAAAGGAGCTCATGCTTGGAGATAACAGCAACAGTTCCAAGGGCGCTGCCGAGTGGAAGGGAGCCGATATCGCCCATGAATACAGATGCAGGATATGCATTGAACCACAAAAATCCAAGACCAGCGCCAATCATCGCGCCGCATAAAACAGCCAGCTCACCAGCGCCTGCAATATAGGTCAACTGTAAATACTCTGAAAATACTAAGTGGCCTGCAATATAGGTGACAATCGTATAGGAAAAGGCAGCCACTATAAAAGGCCCTATTGCAAGGCCGTCAAGGCCGTCTGTAAGATTGACGGCATTTGATGCGCCGACAATCACAAATATTGCAAAGGGTATATAAAACCAGCCGAGGTCAGGCAATATCTTTTTAAAGAAAGGCACACTGAGCTTTGTTGAATAGGCTGGAAGATGATACAAGATAACAGCAATAATCAGCGCAGCCAATATCTGGAGACCGAGCTTATATCTCGGCTTTAAACCCTCTGACCTCTTTTTTATAAATTTCAGATAATCGTCTAAAAATCCTATACTGCCAAAGCTGAGGATAGAGAATATCACAAGCCATACATATAGATTTGTAAGGTCTGCCCAGAGGAGCGTTGGCACAATTATGCCGATGAGCAGCATCACACCGCCCATTGTAGGAGTCCCTGACTTTTTCATGTGCGCCTTTGGCCCGTCCTCTCTGATGCGCTGGCCTATCTGCCATCTCTGCAATGTCCTGATCATCCACGGCCCTATAATCAATGTAAGGATTAAGGCAGTAATTATCGCATAGGCAGTCCTGAATGTTATGTATCTGAATACATTAAAACCGGAAAAATATGTGTGAAGCGGATATAATAAATGGTATAGCATCTATTCCTTTGTATCCCCCTTTATAAGCCCCTCTGCTATCTTCTCCATAGCCATCTTCCTTGAACCTTTAATTAGTATTGTATCGCCGGCCTTTGCATGCTTGTTCAATATATCCATCGCCTCCTGATGGTCATTGCATACAAAGATATTATCCTCGCTCATCCCTGATTCAACAGCGCCTGTTACAATAAACTTAGAAAGGCTGCCCATTACTATTAAATAGTTAATCCCGAAGTCAACAACCTTCCTGCCTGTATTCAGGTGCGCATCTTCAGCATAGTCTCCAAGCTCAAACATATCGCCGAGAACTGCGAATGTCCTTCCGCTGTTTTTAAAATTTGAAAGGAGCATTATTGCAGCCTCCATTGAAGCAGGGTTTGCATTATAAGAGTCATTGATAATCCTTAAACCTGAATTCAGCAGCCTTAACTCTGAACGCATCTTAAAAGGCTCAAACTTTTCAAGCCCTGCCTTTACATCTTCAAGGTCAAAATTAAAGAGCAATGCAGCAGCTGCTGCTGATAAGGCATTATAAATATTGTGCCTTCCAAGCATGGACAGTGTAATGCCTATGCTATCCTTTCCCTTCTGTATTGTGAAGGATGTCTTCCCTGATTCATCAGCCCTTATATTTATTGCCCTTACATCTGCCCCATACTCAATGCCAAAGGTTACAACCTTGCCCTTCATCTTTGATGCTGCCTTTAAAGAATTTGCATCATCAGCATTTATCACAGCAGTATCACTCTCGGAAAGGAACTCTAAAAGCTCTCCCTTTGCCTTTATTACATTCTCTACGCTTCCCAAACCTTCCAGATGTGCCGGCCCGATATTAGTTATAACGCCGATATTCGGCTGTGCTATCTCACACAGCCTTGTTATCTCACCGAGGCCGCTCATGCCCATTTCAATCACACCAGCCTGATGGTTCTTTTTTAATCTTAGCAGTGTAAGAGGCACGCCAATATGATTATTCAGATTCCCCTCATTTTTAACAATAAATAACCTCTGGCTGAGTATCCTTGCAATCATCTCCTTTGTTGTGGTCTTGCCATTTGTGCCTGTTACAGCACAAAGAGAGATTGTATATTTCTGTCTGTGAAATGCAGCCAACTCCTGCAAAGCCCATACTGTATCAGATACTGCTATTACTGCCTTTGAGCTGTCTGCTACGTCTTTTACAATCTTCTCAATCTGAGATTCATTAATAACAGTGCCTGCTGCGCCATTTATAAACGCCTGATCTATAAAATCGTGTCCGTCAAACCTGTCGCCCTTTATGGCAATAAAAAGCTCGCCCTTCTTAATGCTCCTTGTATCAATAGATACCCCTGTGATTGACAGGCTCTTATTCCCTGTCACCAGCCTTCCATTTGAGGCTGAGAGTATCTCATTTATATTAAGTGCATCTTTCATTTCAAGTGTTTTCGTCATAAAGTCTTACGACTTATTACTTGCGACTTACAACTGTTTTTACTGCCTCTCTTGCTATTTCCCTATCATCAAAATGGCTCTTTTTATCGCCGATAATCTGATAATCCTCGTGACCCTTGCCGGCAATAACAACAATATCATCCTTCTTTGCAAGCCCTATTGCCTTATAGATCGCCTCTCTCCTGTCAGGGATGATAAGATAATCCCGCGGTCTTCCGTTCTTTATACCCTTTATGCCCTCTTCTATCGCTTTGATAATCTCCATCGGGTCTTCACTTCTTGGATTATCAGATGTAATAATCACAATGTCGCTCAATTTTCCTGCTGCCTCTCCCATCCTCGGCCTCTTTCCCTTATCCCTGTCGCCGCCGCAGCCAAAGACAGTTATAATCCTTCCTTTGGCAAATTCCTTTACAGCCTCAAGCAGCCTTTTTAAGGCATCCTCTGTATGGGCATAATCAACAACAACGGCAAAGTCCTGACCCTCGTCTATCTTCTCAAATCTGCCGGAGACGCTCTCCAAAGCCCTTATGCCGTCAGTAATAATGCTGTTGTCAAAGCCGAGGCCCTGTCCAACGCCGATAGCAGAGAGTATATTTTTTATATTATACTTCCCCGTTAATTTAGATTCTACAGGAAAAATCCCCTTTGGCGTCACTGCCTTGAATGAAATGCCATTAATGCCCATTCTAATATCATCAGGCCTTATATCTGCATCCCTGCTAAAGCCATAGGTCACTGCCTTTACCTTCATTGCATCCAATATTCTCTTGCTGTAAGGGTCGTCAATATTTATTATCCCTAACTTCTTCACCATCTTGCCCCTTTCATTGCTCAGTGAGGTGAAGAGTTTGAGCTTTGCATTAAAATAGCCTTCCATTGTCTTATGGAAATCAAGGTGGTCCTGCGTAAGGTTTGTAAATACTGCTATATCAAACTCACAGTCAGCAACCCTGTTTAGTTCAAGCGCATGGGACGAGACCTCCATTACAGCATACTCTGCGCCTGTTTCTATTATTTTATAGAGATATTTCTGTAAATCTGAGGATTCAGGTGTTGTATGAGGCGCTGGCATTGTTTCATCGCCGATTATATATGAGATGGTGCCAAACAGTCCGCATCTTTTACCTGCATTATCAATAATGGACTTAATAAGATATGATGTTGTTGTCTTGCCGTTTGTGCCTGTAATGCCTATCATGCGGAGCCTTCTGCTCGGATAACCGTAGAATTGCGCAGATAAAAGCGCGAGTGCATTCCTCGCATCAGGAACTGATATTACAGTAATATTGTTTTCAGGCGCTTCAATAGTCCCTTCAGTCACGATTACCGATGCCCCCTTTCTTATTGCATCAGCAATATACTTACGGCCGTCTGTTTTAAAACCAGGGATTGCTACAAACAGAGAATCCTTTCTCACCTCCCTTGAATCATAGGTGATATCCTTAACCTGCCTTTCAAGCCCTCCTAAGACATTTGACTTATTCAAAACCTCTAATAACTCCTTTAATATCATTCCCTCTTTACCATAACTATTCTTTCTTCATTTGTAGAAGGGGCATTCATATAAAGAAGAATATCCTCTGCTACGCTCTTGAATACAGGCGCTGCTATACTGCCGCCCCATGCTATCCCTTCAGGGCTGTCTATTATAACCAATAGCGCTATTTGCGGATCCTCTGCAGGCGCATAGCCTATGAATGAGCTTACAAAGTATTTATCTGAATATAGGCCTGTTTTAGGGTCTATCTTCTGGGCAGTCCCGGTCTTTCCAGCAACCCTGTAGCCCTCAATGGCTGCCCTCTCACCAGTGCCGCCTTCAACTACACTCGTCAGTATCCTTGTCATCTCTGCTGCTGTTTCTGCGGATATCACCCTCTTTTTTATTTCAGGATAAACCTTCCTTACAATCTTATCCCCATCCCTTATCTCCGAAACCACAAAGGGCTTCATCATCCAGCCGTTATTGGCAACAGCAGAAAAGGCTGTTATGAGCTGGATTGGCGTAACGCCTATCTCCTGACCTAATGATACTGTACCGATTGACCTCTTTGACCATTCCCTTGTCTGCCGCAGAATCCCCTTTGACTCCCCTGAGATATCTATATCTGTCCTCTCTCCAAAACCAAAGGATTTCAGATGCGAATAAAGCCTCTCCTTGCCAAGCCTCATGCCAATCCTTACAGCGCCTACATTGCTTGACCTTTTGATAACATCGCGAAAGGAGAGCCTGCCCTTCTCCTTTACTGTATCGTGTATAATCTCTCCATCTATATCAATCTTATCTTCGCCAAAGAACATCGGCTCAGACGGCGATGCAACCTTATCTTCTAATGCCGCAGAGGCAACAATCACCTTTAAGGTTGAACCAGGCTCATAAGGGTCAGATACAATCCTGTTTCTCCACTCTTCAGGGGCATATTTTATAAACTCGTTTGGATTAAAGGACGGCTTTACAGCCATAGCGAGCATCTCGCCTGTCTTTGGATCCATGCCAATAATCATGCCACTCTTTGCATGGGTCTTTTGAATCGCCTTATCAAGCTCCCTCTCACATATATATTGTATCCCCTCGTCTATGGTAAGGATAATATCCCTGCCCTTTACAGGCGGCTTATATCCTGAACTTGGAAATATGTGCGACCCTCTCGCATCCCTTTCAAGAATAATAAAGCCGTCTTCTCCCTTTAAAAATTCATCATACCTCGCCTCTATTCCTGAAAGACCTGTATTATCAAGGCCTGCAAAGCCTATAAGCTGGCCAAAGAGCTCCTTTTTTGGATAAAATCTTTTGCTCTCTTTTATAAAACCTATTCCTTCTAAATCCTCATTCTTAATCCTTGCTGAAATGTTTGGGTCTAATTTTCTTGCTATCCACACAAAGCCCTTATCGCTCTTTAACTTCTTTTCAATAACCCTGAAGTCCTCATTCAGGAGTTTTGACAGCCTCCTTGCTGCCTCATAGGTGTTCTCAATCTCAGAAGGAACTGCGTATACAGACTCAACATCCAGGTTTACTGCCAATACCCTTCCCTTCCTGTCGTATATTGTGCCTCTCAAAGGCTCTAATGCCACAGTCTTCTGATGCTGGCGCACTGCAATCTTTGAGAGGTCGTTATTCTTAAATGCCTGAAGATAAAAGAGCCGTGAAATACCAGCTGACAGACCGATGGCAATGAGAATGGCAAGCAGCAGGATTCTCACCTTTGCCTGTTTAAAAGACCTTTCTGATGTCCTTTTATCCTCCACCTTTATGACCTCGGTTTGTTTAGTCCTTTCAATTCTGACTTTGTTAATTTATAATCCTTCTCAGCTTCTCCAATCATAACCTGTGGAAGCCTTATCTCCCTTACCGCAATTACACTGCCCTTTTCAGGCCTCTTCATCCCAATGCCTGCTGCAATCTTTTCTATCCTCTTTAAAGAGGAGAGGCTCGCAACCTCTGTAAGGAGCTCTGCATTCCTGCGGCTAAGCTCTGTCTTTTCTTTGCGAAGCCCTTCTATATTATAACCAATTTCAACAATCATTACCCTCTGCCACACATAGGTAATAAATATTGACATTACCATAACAATGATTATCAATGTCTGAAAGGCATTGTTTATATTATCTTCATTATTTTTTTTAAATAAACTCATGCGCGCGCCTCCAGCTTTTCTGCTGCCCTGAGCTTCGCGCTCCTTGACCTTGGATTGGCCTTAATCTCCATTTCTGATGGAGTAACAGGCCGCTTTGTTATAATCTTTATACTCGGCTTTATGCCGCACTGGCATATGGGAATCTTAGGCGGACATATACAGCCCTTCTCCAGCCTTTGAAATGTCCTCTTTGCAATCCTGTCCTCAAGCGAATGAAAGGATATAACACATATCCTTCCTTTTGGTTTTAATATATCAACTGCATTTAGAAGACTCTTCTCTAATATCTCCAGTTCCCTATTAACAGCAATCCTTAGCGCCTGAAAGGTTCTTGTTGCCGGATGAATATCTCTCGGGCGAAATCGTGCTGGAATCGCCTTTATCACTATGTCTGAAAGCTGTAGAGTCGTTGCTATCGGTTTTCTTTCTCTCTCCATTACAATAAATGAGGCTATCCTTTTTGCAAACCTCTCTTCACCGTATTTAAATATAATATCAGACAGATCCCTTTCAGATGACCTGTTTATAATATCAGCGGCAGTTATCCCTGCCTTTTTATCCATCCTCATGTCAAGAGGCGCATCAGACATAAAAGAAAATCCCCTATCTTTATCCTCAAGCTGATATGACGAGACGCCTAAATCAAAGAGTATGCCATCAGCCCTTTCACCTTTCATAATCCCTTTTATATCTGAAAAATTTCCATGCATAAGCCTTATCCTCTCTCCAAATCTCTTAAGCCTTTCTTCTGCTATCTTCAATATATCCTCATCCTGATCTATTCCAACAACCACACCATCAGGAGAGGTAAACTCCAATATCCTCTCTGCATGTCCTCCTGCGCCGACTGTACAGTCAATATATATCCCGCCTTTTTTGCATTGCAGAAGTTCAACCGTCTCCTTTAATAAAACTGGTATATGCTTTATCATTCATCCATCACAGCCCTAAATTGGAAAGTGTCTCGCTTATCTTTCCGAGTTTCTGCGGAATCTTTGCCTCCCTGTCTATCCATTTCTTGTTGTCCCAAACCTCAACCTTATTATACATGCCGATAAGAACAATCTCTTTATTCAGGCCTGCATATTCCCTTAATGAAGGAGGAATCAAGATGCGTCCCTGTTTGTCAAGCACACATTCAACAGCGCGGGAATAGAAAAATCTCATAAAGTCTTTTACCTCAGGCTGCATCATTGGAAGGCCCTTTGTCTTTTCTTCTATCAGATGCCACTCCTCTGTCGGGTATGCAACAAGGCACTGGTCAAAATCAGATGTGAGAATCAGTTTTTCCTCATAGCGCTCTACAAGGATTTCCCTGAATTTTACTGGTATGCTTACTCGGCCCTTTGAATCAATTGTATGCACATATCTGCCTATAAACAATTAGAGCCTCCAATTTGAAGATTATTCACAAAACCATTTCATCCCACTTTACCCCACTATATGGGCTAAGTATACACCAAGATAGAACAATGTCAAGTAAAATTGTTATATTTATATGAAATTGTTAGAAAAAATAAGGTGGGAGGAAAAGAGGCAAAAATGGGCTGCTATTAGCTCATAACAATTATTAATATATTTGTTTATGCCCCTTTTTTAATGTATATTTTTATTCAATAAAGGATGAACAATTGAAAGGGAGGAAATACACAGGACTACCCAATCCATATAAATAAAACTTCCGCGCAAGAAGGTCTTTGCATTTCTCAAAAATATTGAGGTCAGGGATAAAGAGTTTATAATACCCGAAGAGATACTTCATGAAAAGGAAGAGGCAAAGTCGCCGCTCTGGCTTCAGATGCTAAAGAGCATGACATTGGCATCAGTAAGATTTGATGATATAAAAAGACGAAAAAAGATTGAAGAGATAACAAGGAACCTGAGAAATAATCTAAGAACATGGCTGAATATAATAAAGGAAAGGATGGAAGCTGAAAGCGTATAAAAACAGTAGGGGCGAGGTTACCTCGCCCCTACTCATAATTATTCATTATTCTTTTTTATGTTCCCATATCCCATGAAGCAAGATATTTCTCCTGCTCCTTTGTAAGCTTATCTATCTTTATTCCCATTGCCTCAAGTTTAAGCCTTGCTATCTCTTTGTCTATCTTCTCTGGAACAGGGTATACCTTTTTTTCAAGCCTTTTACCCTGTTTTATCATGAATTCTGCGCCGAGCGCCTGATTGGCAAAGCTCATGTCCATAACACTTGATGGATGACCCTCTGCAGCAGCAAGATTAATCAATCTTCCCTCGCCAAGCAGGTTAACCCTTTTGCCATTCTTTAAAGTATACTCATCAACAAATTCCCTTATCAGCCTCTTTCTCTTGCTGATCTTCTCTAATCCATCAATATCTATCTCTACATTAAAGTGACCGGAGTTGGAGACTATTGCGCCGTCCTTCATTGTAAGGAAGTGTTCTCTCCTTATAACATTTACATCGCCTGTTACAGTTACAAACATATCGCCGATCTTTGCTGCATCTGCAATCGGCATAACCCTGTACCCGTCCATAACAGCCTCAATCGCCCTGATAGGGTCGACCTCTACAATAACAACACTGGCGCCCATGCCGTGTGCGCGCATTGCAACGCCCTTTCCGCACCATCCATAGCCGCATACAACAAAAGTAGAGCCTGCTATAAGCCTGTTTGTTGAGCGAAGGATGCCGTCTATTGTGCTCTGGCCTGTGCCGTATCTGTTGTCAAAAAAATGTTTTGTGCTCGCATCATTAACAGATATTACAGGGAATTTTAATACCCCCTTTTCTGCCATGCTCCTTAATCTTATAACACCTGTTGTTGTCTCCTCTGTTCCTCCGATTATATTTTTAATCAATTCCTTTCTTTCAGTATGAATTGTAGAGACAAGGTCAGCGCCGTCATCCATTGTTACCATTGGCGCATGGTCTAAGGCTGCTGTTATGTGGTTATAATAGGTTTTTTTATTCTCGCCCTTAATTGCATATGTCGGTATCCCGAAATTCTTTACTAATGACGATGCTACATCATCCTGTGTGCTTAATGGATTTGAGGCGCACACAACAACATCAGCGCCGCCAGCCTTTAAAGTGTCAGCAAGGCATGCTGTCTCAGTTGTAACATGCAGGCATGCAGAAAGCCTTACGCCTTTTAATGGCTTTTCTTTCTGAAATCTCTTTTTTATAAGCCTCAGAACAGGCATGTTCTGCTCTGCCCACTCTATCCTTAATCTTCCCTTTTCTGCTAATTTTATATCTTTTACATCTGACTTAACCAACTTGTAATCTCCTTTCAAAATTATACGAAATTTTATAATCTGTTACACTGGATTGTCCTGACCAAGAATATCTGGCTAACCAACTACATCTTCTGCTTTAAAGATGGTTCACGCTCAAAAATGCTCCAGATGCGAGGAAGGTCAAGGGGTTGCACCGCAGCATACTCGTTTCGTATGTGAGGATGCAAACCCGCAGTCCTGACGAAGCAGATGGGCGTTTTTCAGCGTGAACTATAACCCTGCTGCCTTTTTCAGGGCTGCTGCCTTATCAGTCTTCTCCCATGTAAATCCTGGCTCTGTCCTGCCAAAGTGTCCGTAGGCTGCTGTCTTTTTATAAATAGGCTTTCTTAAATCAAGTGACTCAATCATACCTTTTGGCGTAAGCTTGAAATTCTCTCTTATTAGTTTTACAATCTTTTCCATTGGAATCTTGCCCGTGCCGAATGTATCTACGAAGATTGATACTGGGTCTGCCACGCCGATTGCATAGGCAAACTGAACCTCGCATTTATCTGCAATGCCTGCTGCAACAATGTTCTTTGCAACATACCTTGCCATGTAAGATGCTGACCTGTCCACTTTAGACGGGTCCTTGCCGGAAAAGCAGCCGCCGCCATGGCTGCCAACACCGCCGTATGTATCAACGATGATCTTTCTTCCAGTAAGCCCTGTATCGCCCTGTGGACCTCCAACAACAAACCTTCCTGTTGGGTTGATATGATAAACAATGCTCTCTTCATCTAACAGCTCTTTTGGTATCACAGGCTTTACAACCTTCTCAATTATATCCTCCCTCATCTCCTTTAATGTAATATCAGGGCTGTGCTGGGATGAGATGATTACAGTTGTCACCTTAAAAGGTTTTCCATCTTTATATTCAATTGTAACCTGAGACTTTCCATCAGGCCTCAGATAGCCCAATATATCCTTCTTTCTGACCTCTGATAATCTCCTTGTTAGCTTATGGGCAAGCATTATTGGCATTGGCATCAGCTCCGGTGTTTCATTGGCTGCATAGCCAAACATAAGGCCCTGATCTCCTGCGCCGCCGGTATCAACGCCCATTGCAATATCAGGCGACTGTTTGTCAATAGATGTAATCACTGCGCAAGTCTCATAATCAAACCCATACTTTGCCCTTGTATAGCCTATCTCCTTAATCGTCTCCCTTACAATGTCAGGGACATGAACATAGCAGGTTGTTGTAATCTCGCCTGCAACTATTGCAAGACCTGTTGTAACCAGTGTCTCGCATGCAACCCTTGCAACAGGATCCTGTGCAATAATGGCATCCAGAACTGCGTCAGATATCTGATCTGCAATCTTATCAGGATGCCCCTCTGTTACTGATTCAGATGTAAATAAAAAATCTCCATTTGCCTTACTCATCTTTCCCTCTTTCCCTCCTTTTGTCTGTTTTTTTAAGCAATCTATAAAAATAGAGTAAATACTTATAACATGCCGTAAACCTTATTTCAAGAAGAAAATAGCAATTTTTTAAATTATTTTACAATGACCACATCTATTAAGGTAAATACAAAAATGCACAGGCTTACATACGCATTTGCATTAAAAAAGGCAGTAGTAATCTTTGACAGGTCATCCTCTCTGATTAGAGAATGCTCGTATATCAAAAGGACTGCAGCAGCGATAATGCCGATTAGATAAAACCTGCCGAGAGCCATTGCAGGATATAACAACAACAGAAATATTACCATAAGAAAATGAAATGCCCTTGATACCCAGAGCGATTTTTTGATGCCTAAAAATCTTGGAATAGAATAGAGCCGCATCTTCTTATCGAACTCAATATCCTGAAGGGAATAGAGTATATCAAATCCTGAAAGCCAGAATACAACTGCCACGCCGAGAATAAATGCAGGAATCTCAAATTCACCTTTTACCGCAATCCATGCGCCAATTGGAGCCATGCTAAGCGCAATGCCAAGCACAAAATGTGAAAGCCATGTGAACCTTTTTGTGTAGGAATATAAGATTAAGATGCCTGTTGCAATTGGGGCAAGTTTAAAGCAGAGTTCATTCAGCATATAGGCGGCAAAAAAGAAGGTAATAAAGGATGCTATGATAAAAATAACAGTCTGGACAGGTGTAACCAATCCCTTTGGTATTGCCCTGTCCTTTGTTCGCGGATTTAGTGCATCTATCCTCCAGTCAATCAGCCTGTTTAAAAACATTGCTGCAGAGCGAGCGCCTACCATTGCAATTAAAATCCAGAAGATTTTATCTAATGACGGAATCCCCCTTGCTGATAGTATCGCGCCCATAAAGGCAAACGGAAGGGCAAAGAGTGTATGCGAGAACTTTATCATCTCAAGGACAATCCGAGCTTTTTTAAAAATGTTAATCATCTAAAAGAAGATAACTTAAAACAAAGAAAAAGGCAAAGGGAAAAAAAGGAAAAAATCTCTCTAACGGGATTGACAAAAAGGAAGAGGCGGTTTAGTATATAAATGTACAAAAAGCGAAATAGTGGTGCGTTTATGAACAAGTTATGCGCTCAATGGTCACCAAAGTGATAAATTAAGAGTCACATGCTGAACGGATAGATTATAGAATTAGGAGGAAAAAAGAATGAAATGTGTTTTTTGTGGTGGAGAAACAAAGCCTATGTTGGTAACTTTCAGTTATGAAGAGGGAAATAGATATTTTCTTGTAGAGCATGTCCCTGCTGAAGTTTGCGAGCGCTGTGGCGAAAAAACTTATTCTCCTGATGTTACTGATGAATTATTAAAGTTTGCAAAAGGCAAGTTCAAACCTGTAAAAAAGCTTGCGGTGCCGGTTTTTGATTTTGCTGAAACTCGTTAATCTTATTGACCATCGGCGCATAACAACAGGCCAAAAGATTAACATCCAAAGGCAGGCGCATTTCTTTTGGCCTTGAGCAATAAGCGGTCAGAGGCTACGCAAGAAATACCCTTCAGGTACTTCGGCAAGACGCAGCACCGTTAAATGAAAACGCTGGCATTTTATAAACCATTGAATGAGGAGAACACTTGATTAACAATTTTAATGAAGCACTCAAATTTCAACACGAACAGCAAGATGCCGCCATTAGAATTGGCGCATACCTCGCCCCTATCAAAGATTTCATTGATAAGTCGGAAATTGACCAGTCATATGCTGACGACGTTAATAATATTAGACGCTTGCAACCTCATATCGGCGAAATGATATTCCTTCAAAAAATTAGTGAGTTTTTGAATAGACATAATTATCAGTCTTATTTATTCACTATCTCAGATCCTTATCATCATTTTGCATCATTGTTAGCTGTTCAGACACTACCCAGCAAAAGGCTTAAGGCTGATGATTTTATGGCTCAGATGAAGAAATGGTATAAAATCATGTCGGAGGGACTGATAGCAATATCGCAGATTCCTCTTCCTTCAATAGACATAAATATTAAAGCTCAATCTCCGTTTCAAGCCTATTGTTTTTTTGAACATTTATTTATAGGCATCAGAGAATTTCTCTATATAATTGACCCATACATTGATACTACGATCTTTCATATCTACTTTTATCGCCTTCCACGTGCTTTAAGAATCCAAATTGCTTCGTCTTCTGAGAAATGGAATAAAAATATAAGAAAGCAGATTGAGGCTACAGAACCACTTTTTTCTTCAGAATATACAAATTACGTCCGTAAAGATTACGCAGACCTGCACGATAGATTTGTCATTACAGAAACGACGGCCTTTCAACTTGGCGGTAGTTTGAAAGACGCAGCAAAGAAAGCTGATTTTTCCATCGTACAGATTTCGGAAGAACGGAGGCTGGAATTAATTGACATTTATTTCAAGTAAAGGAATGTATTTTGATGCCAGTATCTTCATTTAACAAATGGGTTTTCGACGCTCTAATATTGGGCTATGACGTTGGGTCGCTTCATATGCCAGTTCTATGATTAAGATTACGATTAACCTTAGGAGGGCACATGGCGCAAACCCACGCCGGTAAATGAGAACGCCGCCAACAGAGTGTTTCTCCGCCTCAGTGGATCAGACAGGTCTGAATATTTTTACTCAAAGGCTTCGCCATTTATGATATAA
>CAKKRA010000024.1 GCA_919902475.1 Nitrospiria bacterium | reverse complement strand
TTTTACAAAGTGGCACTGATAATTCTCGCCGAATTTACATCCTAAAAGCAGTATGCCGTCAATGCCCCTTGAGAGCGCATCTGCAATCCAGACAAGGTTCATACCGCCGAGGCAGCGCAATGGGATAAATCTCACACTCGGGTCAATATTTTTGCGGTTGATGCCTGCTGTATCAAGAGCCGGATAGGCATCATTCTCGCAGGTAAATGCCACTATTCTGATTCCCTCTTCCGGCACATCTATTGCCTTTACCATTGAGCCGATGATATCAACGCTGTAATCTTTGAAGGCAACGATTCTTTCAGGGCAGGCCCCCATGCAGGTTCCGCACCTTCTGCAGCGGTTGACCTTATAAAATGGTATGCCCTTTTCATCCTCATCAATTGCGCCGAATGGACACTCCTCTGTGCACCTCTTGCACGCAGTGCATCTTATAAGAAGCGGGTCTGGGAATGTCTCATCCCATGCCCTCGGGTGGACTGCAACGCCTTTTGCTATATGGTCCATGCACTGTATTGCCTTGAATGCAGCGCCTGCTGCATCCTGCTGAGCCTCCATCATGTTCATGGGCTGACGCACAGCGCCTGCTGCATATATGCCTGTCCTTCTTGTTTCATACTGAAAGCATATAAAGTTGGAATCTGCAAAACCATAGGCGCCTTCAAGGGATGGTATATCAGGCCCCTGCCTGTAATTTAGATTTAAGATAGATTCTGGCTTTGGTGTTGAGTCTAAATATCCCTTTCTTGACTCATCACCCTTTGAGGCTGCAAGTGTAAGGCCGTCCTGATATTCCTGAGTCTCTTTTGTACTCGGCACAATGCCTACAGCAAGCACAACAAGGTCTGCCTCTACCTTTATCTTTTCGCCGAGAAGCGTGTTCTCTGCTTCAATATATAGATTCCCATTCCCTGCATCACTGATAGCCTTTACATCTGCCTTTGTAAGCATGATGCCGGGGTTGTTCTGCGCCTCTTTATAATAAAGTTCAAGCCTTCCAGGAGTCCTGATGTCTATGTAAAATATCATTGCCAATGCATCAGGATTCTGCCTTACATATCCTGCCTGCTTTAGTGATGTTACACAGCACATGGAGGAGCAATATGGGAGATGGTTTGGGTCGCGCTGTCCTGCGCACTGTATAAAGGCAACCTTTTTTGCCTCTTTGCCGTCTGACGGCCTATAAATCTTTCCATTGCCCTTTTTTGCGAGCTCTTCAAATTCAATGTTTGTAACCACATTTTTGAATTTGCCGTAGCCTAAGTGGTCAATCTTTGCTGCATCATAAGGCTTCCATCCTGTTGCCATGACAATGGAGCCGATCTTAATTGTCTCAGATGCGCCGTTTGATGATATGGTTACATCATATAGTCCAGGCTGGCCGTCGGTCTTTTCTACCTTTGCTGATTTATAGACCTTGATATTAGCATTAGCCTCAACCTGTTTTACCATCTTATCTATGTCTGTATCAATTATCAGAGGCTCTTTAAATTCTATTGTTGGTATCTTCTTGTATAACTTATTTACAAATCCGCCGAGCTGCGGCTCCTTTTCAACAAGCACAACCTTGTACCCTGCATTTGCCGCCTCAATCGCTGATGTCATGCCTGTTATGCCGCCGCCG
>CAKKRA010000023.1 GCA_919902475.1 Nitrospiria bacterium | reverse complement strand
CCTTGTAAAAGAAAAGGGGACAAAAAAGGCATATAATGACGCAAAAGCAAAGATTGATGGTATAATAGAGAAATTAAAAAGAAGGACTGCTGATAAAGGGCAAAGGAATATAAAAAAAGATATAAGGCTCTCCTCAAATTATACAAAAAAGGGTTTTGAAAAGGCAGTTGAAAAAAGCAAGGAATACATAAAGGCAGGCGATATATTTCAGGTAGTCCTGTCGCAGAGATTTAACACAGGATTAAAATCAGAGCCATTTAATGTGTACAGGGCATTGAGGGCTGTCAATCCGTCTCCTTATATGTTTTTTTTAAGGCTCGGAGATTTTTCAATGGCAGGCTCATCGCCAGAGGTGCTGGTGAGATGCGAGGATGGAGAGATAACATTAAGGCCGATTGCAGGCACAAGAAAAAGGGGCAAGACAGCAGAAGAAGACAAGGCATTGGAAAAGGAATTATTGGCTGACCCTAAAGAGCGGGCAGAGCACATAATGCTTGTTGACCTCGGCAGGAATGATGTGGGACGTGTATCTGAAATGGGAAGCGTAAATGTTGACGAGCTTATGGTAATTGAGAAATATTCCCATGTAATGCATATTGTCTCTAATATAAAGGGCAGGCTTAAAAAGGGGATGGATGCCTTTGATGTAATTATGGCATGTTTTCCCGCAGGCACCGTCTCTGGCGCGCCAAAGATAAGGGCAATGCAGATTATTGACGAGCTTGAGCCGACAATGCGCGGGCCCTATGCAGGGGCTGTTGGATATTTCAGCTTCTCTAATAATATGGATACCTGTATAAATATCAGGAGTGTTATAATGAAGGATAAGACTGCGTATATCCAGGCAGGCGCAGGCATTGTTGCAGACTCTGTCCCTTCAAACGAATATCAGGAGACAGTTAATAAGGCAAAGGCCATGGTCAGGGCAATAGAAATGGCAGAGGAAGGTTTAACATGCTCTTGATGATAGACAACTATGATTCCTTTACATATAATCTTGTACAGTATTTTGGAGAGCTTGGCGAGAATATCCATGTATTCAGAAACGATAAACTAAAGATTGAGGACATTGTAAGGCTGAATCCTGACAGGATTGTAATATCGCCGGGGCCTTGCACGCCTAAGGAGGCAGGCATATCTGTTGATGTGATAAAATATTTTGCAGGTAAAATCCCAATGCTCGGCGTGTGCCTTGGCCATCAGGCAATTGGCGAGGCATTTGGCAGTGACATAATCCGTGCAGACAGGCTGATGCACGGAAAGATATCCATGATATTTCACGATGGAAAGACCATATTTGAAGGCATACCAAATCCATTTGAGGCAACAAGGTATCATTCATTGATAATAAAGAGGGAGACCATTCCATCATGCCTTGAGATATCTGCAGAGACTAAGGAAGGCGAAATAATGGGTGTGAGGCACAAGGAGTTTAAGGTAGAAGGCGTGCAGTTCCATCCTGAATCTATCCTGACAAAAGCAGGAATGGATATATTAAAAAATTTCTTAAAGATTAAAATAGACAAATCTGTATCTGTATAACAAGGAGTATTAAGATGATTAAGGAGGCTATTGCCAAGGTTGTTGATGGAGAGGATTTAACAGAAGATGAGATGCAGGAGGCAATGAATGAGATTATGACAGGCGCTGCAACATCTGCGCAGATTGCATCGTTTATTACTGCATTGCGCATAAAGGGCGAGACAGTGGATGAGATTACAGGCGCAGCAAAGGTAATGCGCGAAAAGGCAACAAGGATTAATGCGAATGGCCATGTTGTTGTTGATACATGCGGCACAGGCGGTGACATGGCGCATACATTTAATATATCCACCACTGCTGCATTTGTTGTTGCAGGCACAGGCCTTACTGTTGCAAAACATGGAAACCGATCTGTATCAAGCGCATGCGGCAGTGCAGATGTGCTTCAGGCATTGGGTGTAAATATTGAATTGAAGCCAATTGATGTAGAAAGGTGTCTGAGCGAGATAGGTATAGGTTTTCTTTTTGCGCCTTTATTTCATGAGGCAATGAAGCATGCAATCGGGCCGAGAAAGGAGATAGGCATCAGGACTATCTTTAATATCCTGGGGCCTCTTACTAATCCTGCAGGCGCAAAGGCACAGGTGCTCGGCGTATATTCTCATGGCTTAACAGAAACCATGGCAAAGGTATTAATGAAGCTCGGCGCAGCACACTGCTTTGTTGTGCATGGAACAGACGGACTGGATGAGATTACAATAACAGGCACAACAAAGGTCTCAGAGGGAAAGAATGGAAAGGTAAAGACATACACTGTTAAACCCTCTGACTTTGGTTTAAAAAAGGCAAAGAAGGTGGACATCCTCGGAGGCAATGCAGAAGAGAATGCCAAAATAACAATGGCAGTGCTATCAGGTGAAAAGGGCCCAAGGAGGGATATAGTTCTTCTTAATGCTGCTGCTGCAATAGTTGCCGGCGGAAAGGCAAAGACCTTAAAAGAGGGCGTCAAACTTGCAGGAGAGTCTATTGACAGCGGCGCTGCAATGGAGAAGCTGGAGTCCCTGAAAAAATTCACAACGGCTTCGTAAAAAGTCCATCTGCGGCGTTGTCGCTTCGGCCTCGCATCCTCACATACTAATAAGATGTATGCTGCGGTGCGAGTCCTTGCTCCGCCTTGCATCTGGAGCTTTTTACTTTGCCGTTTAAATTTTGATTATTATGTGAGATTATAATTGATACTTGATGAGATTGTAAGCAACAAAAAAGAGGAGCTAAAAAATAGAAAAATATCCCTGCCTCTGTCAGAGCTGAAGGCAAGGATAAAGGATTCGCCTGATACAAAAGGTTTTAAAAGCGCTATACAGCGGGGTGAAAAAAAGGACGCCCCTGTCAGGCTTATTGCAGAGATAAAAAAGGCATCGCCGTCAAAAGGCATCATCAGGGAGGATTTTAATCCTCAGAAGATTGCATGGATATATGAGGAGGCAGGCGCATCTGCAATATCTGTATTAACAGAGGAAAAATATTTTCTTGGAAATATAGAATATCTTTCACAGGTAAGGAATGTTGTAAAGATTCCGATTCTGCGAAAGGATTTTATAATTGACCATTATCAGATATACGAGGCAAGGGCATTTGGCGCAGATGCAGTTTTGCTGATTGCATCTATTTTAGATAAAACGCAGATAGACGAATACCTTGGCAATGCAAAGGATTTAAATATGGATGCAATTGTTGAGGTCCATGATAAGAAGGAGCTTGAAAAGGCGCTTCAGACAGGTGCAGATATTATTGGTATAAATAACAGGGATCTGATGACCTTTAAAATTGATATTGGGACAACATACAGGCTGAAGGATGAGATACCAAAGGACAAGGTTATTGTAAGCGAGAGCGGGATAAATAACAGATACGACATTGTCCAGATGCAAAAGGCAGGCGTAGATGCTGTGCTCATTGGCACTGCCTTGATGAGGGAAGAGGATATCGCAAAAAAGATAAGGGAGCTTCTGGGACTTATACCTGAAGCAGTTTAGCCACTTTAAAAAAATGGCTAAACTGCAATGCAAAATGTAAATTTTAAATTGAAAATTTTAAAATTATAAAGCCTTTTTTTAATTTTGTATTTTTCATTTTGCAGTTTACAATTTTCAATGATGTTTAGCAGTTTAGAGTATACTGCTAAACTGGTGCGGAGTGTAATGGCTCTTGTAAAGATTTGCGGGATTACAAATTTGGATGATGCCCTTTTTGCATCAGAGGCAGGGGCAGATGCGCTGGGCTTTGTATTCTACAAAAAGAGTCCGAGGTATGTTGAGCCAAAGAAGGCATGGGATATAATAAAAAGGCTTCCGCCCTTTGTAACAACGGTCGGCGTTTTTGCAGACCAGACAGAGACTGAGATAAAAGGGATTATATCAGAGACAAATATTGATGTAGTGCAATTGCATGGAGAAGAACCCCCTGAATTCTGTGAAAGGTTAAATAAGCGGGTTATAAAGGCAATAAGGGTAAGGAGCATGGAAAACCTGACAGAGGTAAAGACATATAAGGCATGCGCCCTTCTCCTTGATACATACGATAAGAATTTAAAAGGCGGCACAGGAAGGGTATTCAACTGGGAGATAGCAAGGGAGGCAAAGATATTCAATAAGATTATTGTTGCAGGCGGCCTTACCTCAGAGAATGTTGCTGATGCTATTAAGGTTACCCAGCCCTATGCAGTTGATGTGTCAAGCGGTGTGGAAAAGGAAAAAGGGATAAAGGATCATCTGAAGGTAAAAGCCTTTATTGATAGAGTAAAAAAGAAATGAAAGCTCAAAACTCAAAACTCAAAACTCAAAACCTGCCTGACGAAATGGGTCATTTTGGGATATACGGCGGCAGGTTTGCGCCTGAGACGCTTATGCCTGCCTTGCAGGAGCTTACAAAGACATATCTGTCTGCAAAAAAGGATAAGAAATTCCAAAAGGAATTGGATTATCACCTTAAAGAATATGTCGGCAGACCGACGCCTTTATTTTTTGCAGAGAGGCTTACAAAGAGGCTTGGCGGCGCAAGGATATATTTAAAAAGGGAAGACCTCTGCCACACTGGCGCGCATAAGATTAACAATACAATGGGCCAGATACTCATTGCAAAAAAGATGGCTAAAAAAAGGATTATTGCAGAGACAGGCGCAGGTCAGCACGGCGTTGCAACTGCCGCTGTTTCTGCCATGTTTGGTCTTGAATGCGAGATTTACATGGGCTCTGTTGATATGGAGCGCCAGGCAATAAATGTATTCCGCATGAAGCTCCTCGGCGCTAAGGTAACGCCGGTTGATACAGGGAGCAGGACGCTAAAGGATGCAATAAGCGAGGCAATGCGGGATTGGACTGCAAATGTAAAAGATACACATTATATACTCGGCTCTGTTTTAGGCCCGCATCCATATCCAATGATAGTAAGAGACTTTCAGTCCATTATCGGCAAGGAGGCAAGACAGCAGATTTTAAAGGCAGAGAAAAGACTGCCTGATTATCTTGTTGCATGTGTTGGCGGAGGGAGCAATGCAATCGGACTCTTTAATGCCTTTATCAAGGACAAAAAGATAAAAATGATCGGCGTAGAGGCAGGCGGACACGGTATAGAAACAGGAGAGCATGCTGCAAGGTTTGCCGGCGGCTCTGTTGGAATTCTGCAGGGGACAAAGACCTATGTGCTTCAGGATGATGACGGCCAGATAAAGGTAACACATTCCATTTCCGCAGGTCTTGATTATTCTGCTGTGGGGCCTGAACATGCTTATTATCACGACAACAACAGGACAGAGTATACATATATAACAGACAACGAGGCGCTTGAAGGCTTTAAAATTCTAAGTGAAGAGGAAGGAATTATTCCTGCATTAGAAAGCGCCCATGCCATTGCATATTTAATGAAGCTTGCGCCGAGATTGCCTAAGAATAAGATTATAATTGTCAACCTCTCTGGCAGGGGCGACAAGGATGTGCATCAAGTTGCAAAGGCAATGGGAGAGAGGCTATAAAAAACAAATGCAAAATTTAAAATGCAAAAGTCAAAATTAAGGAAAGAATTTGTCATTCCCGCAACGTTTTTGAGCGGGAATCCAGAGAGTTACTAAGAATAACATTAGCATGACTACATTGAACTTGATATTTATAAAATCCCCCTGTGTCCCCCTTTTTCAAAGGGGGAGCAGTTTTTCCCCTCTTTAGCAAAGAGGGGTTAGGGGAGATTTGTTAAATTTACTTATGAACTTATTAGCAAACTAAAACATACAAAAATATGTCAAGAATAGATAAGGTTTTTAAAAAACTAAAAGAAAATAACCAGAAGGCCCTGATTCCTTTTATTACAGCAGGGGACCCTGACCTTGATGCAACAAAGAGGCTTGTAATAGAGATGGAAAAGGCAGGCGCTGATATTATTGAGCTCGGTGTGCCATTTTCAGACCCTATAGCAGACGGACCGGCAATCCAGAAGGCGTCTTACAGGTCTTTGAAGGCTGGGACAACATTAAAAAAGATAATAGGCCTTGTAAAGGAGCTTAGAAGGACAACAGAGATACCGCTTGTTCTTATGACATATTATAACCCTGTATTTAAATACGGAATTTCTGGATTTGTAAGGGACGCAACTGATGCCGGCGTGGATGGAATTATAGTTCCTGACTTGCCACCTGAAGAAGGAGAGGGTATAATTGAAGAAGGAAAAAGGCGCGGCCTAAATACAATATTCCTCCTTGCGCCTACAAGCACAAAGGAGCGGATAAAAATGGTTGCCTCTGTTTCAACAGGCTTTATTTATTATGTATCTCTTACAGGCGTTACCGGCGCGAGGGAGTCGCTGCCTGAAACAGTAGAGGCATCGGTCAATAAAATCAGAAAGGCAACTGATAAGCCCATCGCAGTAGGTTTCGGCATCTCAACGGCTGAGCAGGCAAAGAGGATTGCATCCTTTGCTGACGGCGTTATTGTTGGAAGCGCTATTGTAAATGTAATAGAAAAAAATTTGGGTAAGCCTGATTTAATAGAGGCTGTTTCTGATTTTGTTAAAACCCTTAAAGAAGGTATTATTTAAATACAGTGAAAAAGAAGGCCATAAAAAAGAATAGAGAAGCTAAGAAAAGAGGCCGTATTGTGATGACTGCCTCAGGCAATATAAGCGAATATGAAAAAAAGGTTAGGCAGTTATCAACGCTTATGGCCTTGAGCACTATTTTAAACTCCACACTGGAGCAGAAAGAAGTCAGAAAGCGCGCTATTGAGGCAGCAACAAGGCTTACAGAATCTGAGGTCGGCTCTTTGCTATTGGTTGACGAAGAAAAGAACGAGCTCTTTTTTGAGGTTGCACTCGGTGAAAAGGGCGAGAAGGTAAAG
>CAKKRA010000022.1 GCA_919902475.1 Nitrospiria bacterium | reverse complement strand
AATATGTATGCGCAAACTGAAATCTTTCCCTTAAAAAAAGGGTTGCACTATAAATGTAATTACCGTAGTTATGGTGCTACTTATGAATTAGGATACCTTACAAGATCAGAGATTGACTCTGGCATTGTTCAATACATTATACTTGACTCAACAAAAGTGAACGATACAACCACAACATGGAGAGTCTTCGAGAAATTTTATTTAATGCTTCGAAATCATAGAACAGATTTTGATACACTCTTCTGGAAAAGTGATTCATCAATACTAACACTTACCGAAATTACCAAAGGTTTCCATGAATTAAAGGGTAATTTGCTTATTTGTAATTTCCCATTGCTTATTCCATATTCCACTAATAAAATTAAAATTAACTAAATGATTGAAAGGAGTGATTGTTATGAAACGGATATTAGTAGCTTTAGCGGTGGTGATCGCGCTCCTGCCTATTCGGGTAGTGGCAGATTCACTGCGACTGGTGATGGAGAAGAAATTTAATTTTAACGGCAAAACTGACCAGCCGAGAGAAGTGGCAATTCGAACCGATAATTCATTTGTAATAGGCGGATTCGTAACCTGGCCGGATGGATTACCGATAGTAAAACCGGCTTTTTCCAAAATTTCCTCATCCGGGAATTTATTGAGTATAAAAATCATCAATGCGGAAAATTCGGTTTCTCTGGAATCCCAGATTGACGCGAAAGGAAAAAAAACAGTGATAGCTTTCGGTGGCAGTATAAGACTGTTGGATTCCAACGATGTCGAGATTTGGACCAGAAATATGCCCGGGGAGGCCTTTGTGAAAGTCTACCGCGATACGATTATCGCGGTCTGTTCCCAGAGCGGCGCTTCCATGGTTTACATCTTAAACGACAGCGGTGAAACTATCCGACAGTTCTCATTGGGCGTATTGATGAGTTATCCAAGTATTGCCGCGCGTGAAAACACGCTGTATGTTTCCGGCACCAATCCCGTCCTCTTCGGAGTGGCGGTGGCGGTCTCGCTTTCGGACGGTCAGAAATTCTGGCAATTCAACGCCGGCCAGACCTACAAGAATCGCGGTGCGGTGGATGACAGCGGTAATTTTTACTTCGCGGGCAGTCAGCTCAAATTTCCCGATAGCGGTGTCGTGCTGGAACGGGTGCTCATCAAGCTGAATCCACAGGGAGAAATCTTGTGGAAAAACGAATGGCTATCCCGAGAAAGCCAAGAAACCAATATGGAAAACTGGAATAGGGCAGTCGGAGTTTCAACCGCTAAAAATATGGTGGTGGTCGGTGGCTCAATCCAAAAAGGCAATACGCACACCGGCGACAAGTCCGCTTATCTTGAAGGATTCGCGGCCTCGACCGGAGCGGCTATCTGGAAAAAGGTTTGGGATTATCCGGCCGCTCCGGTTGCAAGTATAAGCCAGATTTTATCCATAAAATTTGATCATGACCGGTATCTGATAGTGCTCGGCAGTTTATACTCCAGTTCCGTGGGTAATCCCCCGAGTTATGGCTATCTGCAAAAATATCAGGTGGACAAGGTGCTCGGAGTACAGGAACGGAAAGGTTTGACTCCCAGCGATTTCCGCTTAGAGCAGAACTACCCGAATCCGTTCAATTCTAGTACAGTTGTTAGTTATCAATTGCCATCGAAAAATAATATATCGTTGAAAGTTTAT
>CAKKRA010000021.1 GCA_919902475.1 Nitrospiria bacterium | reverse complement strand
CGCTTGAGCTTAGAAAGGCGCCCTCTAATATGCTGATTGTAGGCGATGTTGCTGATTATATTGATGTGAGATTAAAAGGAAGACAGAGCGTTATAGGAAGTTTATCAGCAGGACAGATTAGCGCGCATCTTGATTTATCTAATGCGCAAACAGGAGAGAATGTAATATACCTCTTAAGTGAAAATATTGTAATGCCGCCGAATATTGAAGTTATGCGAATAAGCCCCAAATCCATAAGGATAAGATTGGAGCAAATAGCAAAAAAGGATGTTAATGTAATACCTGAAATTATCGGGACGCCTCCTGCGGGATATAGACTGAAGAATGTTGAAGTCAATCCCCAGACTGTTTCTGTCGAAGGCGCAGAAGGTGTAGTGAACAGATTGTCTGTAATAAAGACAGAGCCTATTAATTTATCAGCGATAGAAAAGAAAGAAACAGTGTTGGATGTTAAGTTAAAGCTCAATGGCAGGGATGTTAAGGTTATAAATGGCGGGTATGTTAAGGTGAAGATTTTATTATCTAAGTAAAGGAGTGATGATATGCGGAAACTTTTTGGCACAGATGGAATAAGGGGTGTGGCAAATATTGAGCCGATGACAGGCGAAATGGCGATGAAGCTCGGAAGGGCTGCTGCGTACATCTTTAAGAATAAGACAGGAAGGCACAGAATAGTTATTGGAAAGGACACAAGACTTTCAGGCTATATGCTTGAGTCTGCGCTTACATCAGGCATATGCTCTATGGGTGTGGATGTCCTTCTCATCGGCCCTCTGCCAACCCCTGGCATTGCCTTTATAACAAGGGCATTAAGGGCAGATGCAGGTGTTGTAATCTCTGCCTCGCATAACCCATATGAAGACAATGGCATAAAATTCTTTTCAGAGGATGGGTTCAAATTGCCGGACGATTTAGAGCTTGAGATAGAGAAACTTATCTTTTCAGGCAAGATAGATTCCATAAGACCCACTGCAAAGGACATGGGAAAGGCATACAGGATAAATGATGCAGAGGGGAGATACATAGAATTTGCAAAGAACTCTATTCCCAAGGGCATGGACTTTGAAGGCGTGAAGATTGTCCTTGACTGTGCTAATGGCGCTGCATACAAGGTTGCGCCAATGATGCTCCGCGAGCTCGGCGCAGAGGTTTCTGCAATCGGCATTGAGCCGAGCGGCATGAATATAAATGACGGGTGCGGCTCCCTCTATCCCCAGAGGCTTCAGGGGCTTGTATCAGAAAAAAAGGCGGATATAGGGATCGCCTTTGACGGAGATGCAGACAGGGCAATATTCTCTGATGAGCTTGGAAGAGAGGTTAACGGCGATCAGATAATGGCAATGTGCGCAATTGAGATGAAGAAGCAGGGGAGGCTTAGGAATAATTTACTGGTTACTACTGTTATGAGCAATATGGGGCTTGATATTGCAATGAAAGAGGCTGGCGTAGAGGTAATAAAGACAAAGGTTGGGGACAGATATGTTCTTGAGGAGATGGTGAAGAAGAACAGCAATCTTGGCGGCGAGCAGTCGGGTCACATAATACATCTTGATTACAATACAACAGGAGATGGAATTATAACAATGCTTCAGATCCTTGCATTAATGAATAAGACCGGCAAGAAGCTGTCAGATCTTTCATCATGCATGACCATCTTCCCGCAGGTGCTGTTGAATGTCAGGGTAAAAGAAAAAAAGGAATTTTCTTCAATCCCAGAGGTTTCAAGGGTTATTAAAAGCTGCGAGGAACAGCTTAAAGACAGGGGGAGGATACTCGTCAGATATTCAGGCACAGAGCCATTAGCCCGTGTGATGATAGAAGGAGAAAGTGAAAACAAGATAAAGATAATGGCAGAGGAGATCGCTGGCACAATTAAAGAGGCGATAGGGTAGGAGAAAAGGTGAGAAAATGAAATTAACTTTTCATCTTTCCATGTAAAAGGGGATAGGCCTTATAGCCTATCCCCTTTTATGTTTTAGATGTATTATTCCGATGTTGATGCTTCTACGCTATGACTTTCTAATTTATTGTTCTGGATTAACAACCTTTAGGCCTTCGGATTGGCAGGTTTTATAAAGAATAATATCACTGGTGACTACAGTGGGATTTAATTCAGAAAGCTCTAATGCCAAAGCAAGATGGATTGAGTCATAGGTG
>CAKKRA010000020.1 GCA_919902475.1 Nitrospiria bacterium | reverse complement strand
GCAAGTTTTGCACATTCAGTTTAAATCCCCTTGGGCAGAAAAGGACATATGCAGAAAGGTCCCTTGAATCAGTGATTGAAGAATTAAAAACCATCACTGCTGATGTAGTGCTATTTTCTGATGATAATTTCTTTACTAATCCAAAAAGAAGCGAAAAGCTGTGCGACCTTATAATTGAAAACAATATAAAGAAGGCATTCACTGTCCAGACCAGGATAGAAATTGCAAAGCATCCAGCGCTTTTGGAAAAGGCAGAAAGGGCAGGCTTCAAATTCTTTTTAATGGGCATTGAATCCCCTCACGACAAAATTTTAAAACAGTTTCAAAAGGGCTTCACACAGGAAAAAATCAGGGAGGCTTTCAAGATATTAAATAAATACAATTTTTTCATTCACGGCTATTTTATATACGGCAATATTGGCGAGACTGAAGATGAGATGGTTTATATTGCTGATTTTGCAAAGGAGCTGCATTTAGACACCATAAGCTTCCAGAAATTAAGGATGGAGAAATTTTCGCCGTTAAAGGAAGCGATTGCCAAAACACCAGGTTATTATTATGAGAACGATGGCGGACCTGTCTATTCTGATAAGTACGGCCCGAAAGACTTAAAGAGGATACGGAATAAGATTAAGTCACGTTTTTACGACTTTGAACAGGTAAGGCATATAGTCAGCAAGGCCTGGAAGGTTAGGCTTATTAAGAAGTCTGATTTAATAATGCTTTTCCTTTCCCTTCCCCTGCTCTTATACAGGGTGCTTAAGAATGAGTTTTTAAAGAGCTTAGATAGCAAGAAGCCAGGGTTTGTAGGCAAGATAGGCAGGCTTTTTTATCAACCATCATAGCTGAATTTTAAGCAATCCTTCCATCCACCATCTTTATAATCCTGTCTGCGCGTGAGGCGAGCTTTTCATTGTGGGTTACAAGGACAAAGGTTGTTCCTTTGGTTTTGTTTATCTCTTTTAACAGTTTGTGGATATCATCGCCTGTGTGCGTATCAAGATTGCCAGTCGGCTCGTCTGCAAGGACAAGCTCAGGTGATAATACAAGCGCCCTTGCTATTGCAATCCTCTGCTGTTCGCCGCCAGAGAGCTTTCCCGGCTTATGATGGAGCCTTTTGCCTATTCCAACCTCTTCAAGTAATACTTTAGCTTTTTCTTCTGCATCATTTTGTGAAAGGCCGTTTATTAATGCAGGCATCATTGTATTTTCCAAAGCAGTAAATTCAGACAAAAGGTGATGAAACTGAAAAACAAAGCCGATGGTCTTATTTCTAAATCTTGCGAGCTCATCATTATTTAATTTAAATATATCCTTTTCATTAAAATATACCTTGCCTGATGTAGGCCTCTCCAATGTGCCGAGGATATGGAGCAGGGTGCTCTTCCCAACACCGGATGCGCCGATGACGGCGAGTATCTCGCCTTTTTTAATCTCAAGGTCTATTCCCTTTAAAACCTCAATGGTAACAGAGTCTATTTTAAAAGACCTTTGAAGGTTTTCAATCTTTACAAGTGCGCTCATTCGTATCTCAATGCCTCTGCAGGGTCAAGCCTTGCCGCCTGATAAGAAGGGTATATGGTTGCTAAGAAACTTATTCCAACAGCAGAAATTGCAATAACAATTATATTTAAAAGCTTCATCTTAACAGGCAGGTGGTTTATATAGTATATATCACTCGGCAATTTTATGAACTGATATTTTGCAAGGATGATGCATGAGAAATAACCTGCAGCAACGCCTATTATTGTCCCAACAACCCCTATCATAAGGCCGTTGATGACAAATATCTTCATTATCCCTTTTTTAGTCGCGCCCATTGACATTAAGATTGCAATGTCCTTGTTCTTTTCCATTACAATCATAATCAGCGTGCTTACAATATTAAATGCAGCAACAAGGACTATAAGTGTCAGGATGATAAACATAGCAATCCTCTCAAGCGCGAGAGCTGAAAACAGGTTTCTGTTCATCTGGCCCCAGTCCCTTGCCCAATATGGAAAGCCGAGTATGGATTGAATCTTTTCCGAGATTCCCCCTGCAATATATATATCATCAAGCCTTACCTCAATACCGCTTACAGCTTCGCCCATATTAAAAAACTGCTGCGCATCCTTTATTGATATGTATGCAAGGGTTGAGTCATATTCATACATGCCTGACTCAAATATGCCGACAACCTCAAAGGACTTCATCTTTGGTATTGTGCCCATTGGGCCTATTACGCCGAGTGGTGAGACAACGGTTATTTTATTGCCTACAAAGGCCAACAGTCTCTTAGCCAATTCTTTTCCAATAATTATCCCCTGTTTTTCATTTAGCGCTTCAAGGCTTCCATCCTTAATGTTTTTCTTTATATCTGTTACCTTTCCCTCTTCAGAAGGGTCAATGCCGCGCAAAACAACGCCGGATACGCCGCTTTCAGTTGTAAGCATCACCTGATTGTAGATAAAAGGCGTTGCAGAGATGACATGCTCTACCTTTTCTATCTTTGAAATAATATTTTTGTAATCTTTTATAGCGCCTTCGCCCCTGTCTATAATTACGATATGCGAGTTTGTGCCGAGGATTTTATTTCTTAGATCCTCTTCAAACCCAGTCATAACAGACAGGACAACAATCAGCGCCCATACGCCGACAGCAACGCCTGCCATTGATATCATTGTAATGAGTGATATAAAGGTCTGCTTTCTTTTTGCCTTAAGGTATCTGAGTCCTATAAAAAGCTCGTAGGAAAGGTTCATCTTATTTTTCCGGCCTCATCTGCGGGAATAGAATGACGTCCCTTATTGATGACTGATTTGTAAGGAGCATAACAAGCCTGTCTATGCCGATCCCTTCGCCGGCAGTTGGAGGCATCCCGTGTTCCAATGCGCGGACATAGTCTTCATCCATATAATGCGCCTCTTCATCACCTGCCTGTTTTTCCTTCTCCTGCATCTCAAATCTCTGCCTCTGGTCATCAGGGTCATTCAGCTCTGAAAAGGCATTTGCTATCTCCTGTCCATTGACCATAAGCTCAAACCGCTCTACAAAGTCAGGATTATCAGCAACCCTCTTTGCAAGAGGGGAAATATCAGTTGGATATTCTGTAATAAAGGTCGGCTGAATCAATTGATGCTCAACCTTTGCCTCAAAGATTTCATTTATTACCTTTCCATAGGTATCTGCGTTATTAATATCAATGCCAAGCCTCTTTGCAAGCGCCTTTGCCTTGTCAAAATCAGAAAGCTCAGAAGGAGTGCAAGCAGCATACTTACAGATCGCCTCTTTTAATGTCAGCCTCTGCCACGGCGGTGTTAAGTCAATCTCCTTGCCTGTATATTCAATCTTCAATTTTCCGCAGACCTCTTTTGCTGTATGGACAAACATTTCCTCTGTAAGGTTCATCAAATCATTATAATCTGCATAAGCCATGTAGAATTCAAGCATGGTAAATTCTGGGTTGTGTCTTGTGGATATGCCTTCATTCCTGAAATTTCTGTTTATCTCATACACCCTTTCAAAGCCGCCAACGATGAGCCTCTTTAAATGAAGCTCCGGCGCAATCCTTAAAAACAGGTCAATGCCGAGCGCATTGTGGTGTGTAACAAATGGCCTTGCAGTTGCGCCGCCTGGGATAGACTGCATCATCGGCGTCTCAACCTCAAGAAAGCCCTTTTCATCCAAGAAGTTTCTAATCATTTTAATTATTTTATTTCTTTTTACAAAGACATCACGGACATCCGGATTAACAATCAAATCAACATATCTCTGCCTGTATCTTATTTCAACATCAGTCAGTCCGTGCCATTTCTCAGGAAGGGGGCGAAGTGATTTTGAGAGGAGCTTTAAATCCTCTGCCTCAATTGTAAGCTCATTTGTCTTTGTCCTGAATAGAAAGCCTTTAACACTGACAAAATCGCCAATATCAATCATCTTATCAAAGAAGGTGTAATTTTCACTGCCCACAACATCCTTCTTAACATATATCTGAATCTTTCCTGTTCCATCCTGTATATGCGCAAATGCAGCCTTGCCAAAATTTCTTAATGCAACAATCCTGCCGGCAGTGATGCAGTCAACCCTGTTCTTTTCCAAATCTTCTTTTGTAGAGGCGTGGTATTTGTTTAAAAGCCCCTTTGCAGAGTCCTTTTTCTCAAACCTCTCACCATAGGGGTTTATACCTGATGACTTTATCTGCTCAAGCTTCTTTCTCCTTTGCAATACCAGCTCGTTTATATCCTTTTGTTCCTCTTTCTTCTCCATCTCCATTTTTATTGCTTTCCTTTCTCTGCCATCAGATATGCCTCTATAAAATTATCAATATCACCATCCATTACT
>CAKKRA010000019.1 GCA_919902475.1 Nitrospiria bacterium | reverse complement strand
CTTGATAAGGAAGGGTTTATTGATACGCCTATCATGTCATACGCTGCTAAATATGCCTCAAGCTTTTATGGGCCTTTCAGGGATGCAGCAGAGTCAACGCCAAAATTCGGGGACAGACGCACATATCAGATGGACCCTGCAAATGCAAGGGAGGCAATCAGGGAGGTTGAACTTGATATAGAAGAAGGAGCTGATATTGTGATGGTAAAGCCTGCCCTATCTTATCTTGATATAATCTACCGAGTAAAAAATGAATTCAATCTGCCTGTTGCTGCATATAATGTAAGCGGGGAGTTTTCCATTATAAAGGCAGGGGCAAAACTCGGCTGGA
This sequence comes from Nitrospiria bacterium, assembly GCA_919902475.1. Lineage (GTDB taxonomy): Bacteria > Nitrospirota > CAKKRA01 > 9FT-COMBO-42-15 > 9FT-COMBO-42-15 > 9FT-COMBO-42-15. The sequence goes on along the minus strand of CAKKRA010000019.1, from coordinate 1,751 downwards.
TTGATGAAAAGAGGATGATGATTGAGGTTCTCACATCCATCAAGCGTGCAGGCGCTGATTTGATACTTACCTACTTTGCAAAGGATGCAGCAAAAATATTAAAAGTATAGTGGCGAACCACTGTGTTCGCCCTAATTACGGAGGGGTTCCCAATAGAAATAATAGACTGCCACTTTCATCTACTTCCAAAAGAGATAGCAGATAGGGCATCCTTTTATCATAAGGGATGGATGGATATGAATAGCCATCTTAATATGATGGATTCATCAAATATCTCAAGAGCTGTAATAAGCTATCCTACAACTGATGCACATATCAATGCAAATGAGAAAGAGATCACTGTTGCAAGGCTATATAACAAAAAAACAGCAGAGGTGATAAGACACCACAGGGACAGGCTTATTGGCGCAGCAGTAATACCTTTGGCAGAAGAAAAGGAGATGTTAGATGAGCTAAACAGGGCTCTTGATATAGGTTTTATGGCGCTCTCAATGGCAACAAGTTATGAAGGTGTTTATCTTGACAGCGAAAAGTTTTATCCGCTCTTTGAAAAGGCATCTGATGCTGGGCTGCCGATATTTGTGCATCCAACAACAATAAAGCCCATTGGTATTGAAGCAGTTAAACATCCTTTGCTTACACCTGTAATTGAATTTGTCTTTGATACTACCATGTGTATTGGAAAGTTGATTACTTCAGGGACATTAAGAAGTTTTCCCAAGCTTAAATTTGTCTTTGCCAGTCTTGGCGGCGCAACGGCTTTTATAAAAGATAGATACGATTCAACATATAACATGCTCCTTTCACTCGGCTATGTTCAGGACTTAGGAAAGCTGCCAACAGAATTTCTAAAACAGCTTTATGTTGACACAAGCGGCGCAGTATCAAAGACCATAATGCAGTGTGCAATTGAAACCTTTGGCACAGAAAATATACTCTGGGGAAGCGATTATCCTGCAAACAAGAATGTCAGGCAATCAATAGACGCTGTTTTGGATATGGAGATATCTGATGAAAAAAAGGCAGGGATTGTTGGAAGGAATGCTGAGAGGATCTTTAGCGGCGTAAAAATATGAAAACCAACAAAGCCAAAATAGCCGTCTTCGGCGCTGGTATTGCTGGCCTTAGCTGCGCATATTTTTTAAAGAATGACGGCTATGATGTAACGGTCTATGAAAAGAGGCCTGAGGTTGGCGGAAGATTTTCAACCTTTGAGATAGAGGGCGTATATATAAACAAGGGCGCCCTGATGTATGCGCCAAAATTGAACCCAAATTTCACTGAACTGATTAATAAGCTCGGCATTGAATCAGAGCAGCTCACACTATCAAGGTTCGCCTTGATTATCGGAAATAAGATAACAGCTCTGAACAATTTTGCAATGTTTAAGAGCGGGCTTTTTTCCCTTTTTGATTATCTTAAGTGGCTTAAGCTAAAGAGGTTCATCAGAAGGCTTGATTTTAGATTGGATAACTATGATAAGAGGCTTGAGGAACTTCATCAATATTCCTTACAGGAATTCTGCGAAAGGGAGATGGGTTTTAATCAAAAACTCATTGATTATATTGTCCAGCCATTTTCAAGCTTTGGCTACATTGATCCGCCGTATATTGCAGCAGATCACGGACTCTTTCTCTTTGCTTATGGCGATACAGAGCTAAGAGTGCCGATAAAAGGGATGTTCTCTGTAACAGATAAACTTCATAATAAACTGAATGGCTCTGTAAAACTCAACACATCTGTAAAAGAGG
>CAKKRA010000018.1 GCA_919902475.1 Nitrospiria bacterium | reverse complement strand
GCAGAACTCACAGCGCGATTCGGTGACGACGCCGCGACGATCGAGGCCATGTATCCGTCGTCGCGCTTTGACGGAAACTACCGCGCGGCGATGGCTCGCGTGGTCGGCGACTCGGGCCTGGTCTGCGGCACGCACCAGACCGCACGCACAGCGGCGGCGGCCGGCATGCCGGTCTACATGTACAACTTCAACATCGCGTGGAGCATCGCGCGCGACTTGCTCGGCCCGACCCACGCATCCGAGATCAGCCACGTCTTCGGCACCCCCTACAACGAGACCGAGGAGAACGCCGCGGTGGCCGTGGAGATGAACGCCTACTGGGCGCGCTTCGCAACCACCGGCGATCCAAATGGCGACGGCACCGGGGGGTCTGAAAAAACAATACCGCTTGAGGTTACGCCAAAGCTTAAACACGATTCAGCAGGCGTTGTTGCAATGGCAAGGACGCCGGATCCGAACAGCGCATCAAGCCAGTTTTATATCACATTAGAGTCAACACCGTTTCTTGATATGCAGTATGCAGTATTTGGAAAGGTTGTTGAAGGGCTTGATGTAGTAAAGAATATCAGGGTCGGCGATATAATGAAGAAGGTAACAATAGCTGATAAATAACAGGCTGTTGAAAAAGTCATCAACAGCCTTGATTACACAGATTAGGAAAAATGATTACACAGATATTTAGAGGAGTTTTAATCTGTGTAATCTAATCTTTTATCTGTGTAATCAGAGATTGTTAGGTTTTTCAACAATCTGATAATTACCGATAAATTAACTGATGATTGTTAAAAAATCAGCAAAAACAAAAAAGGGCATCGCAGTATCTGATAATACTCTTAAAAAAAAGGGTATGCTGGATGCCCTTATCCGTGAAAACAAAATACTCACAACAATAAATAACATTGCAATTGATATTGGGAGGCCTCTTCACTTAGAAGAGCTCTTAAACACTGCGCAGGAAGAGATACTAAACCTTTTAAAGATTAATAAATCTATAATCTACCTTGTAAAGAATAATAGATTAGAGGCAATAACATACCGCGGTATTAACGAAGACTTTGTCAGTCAAATTAAAACAATAAATGTAGGCAACGGGCCTGCTGGAAAGGCTGTTACTACAAAAAAAATAGTAATAATTGATGATATTTTATCCTCTCATTGCGAGATAATGAATATCTCAGAGATAAAGGGAGTAAAAGGATGCATATTTATACCTTTAAAATCAAAAGAGAGGGTTATGGGAGTATTAACTCTATGCCTTGAAAGGCCAAATCCTATAATCAAAGAGATAAATCTTCTTGAATCAATAAGCAATCATGTAGGCACATTAATAGAAAATGCGCTTTTGTTCAAAGAAAAAGAGCAGGCTTATGAAGAGCTTAAGGCAATACAGGACAGGCTTGTACAGATGGAAACGCTCACTGCAATTGGAAAATTAACAGCAGGTTTAGCGCATGAGATTGCAACACCGCTAAACATCATCTCTGGCAGGGCGGAATACCTTCTATCTGAACTTGGCGAAACCGATATAAGATCAGAAAATCTTAAAGTAATCATTTCTCAGATTGAACGAATAACAGAATTAGTAAAGAGGCTTCTGACGCTTGCAGGCAGCGAAAAGGCAAAGATAGAAAATGTAAACATAAACAATGTTATCAGCGACATGCTCGCCTTTATGGAGAGAAAGATTATAAACACCGGCATAAATATTGAAACCTTTCTTGGTAACAATCTTCCATCTATAAAAATTAACCAGCACAGGCTGCAGCAGGTATTTATTAATATCATTTCAAATTCTATTGATGCAACACAAAGAGGCGGAAAAATATCATTGAGAACCTATTTAATCATGGAAGAGGCCAAACCCAACATCATACCATCACGGCATCGTTCTTTTATCTGCACAGAGATATCTGATACCGGCTGCGGCATAGAAGAAAAACATCTTAATAAGATCTTTGACCCCTTCTTTACAACAAAAAAGTCGGGAGAAGGCACAGGCCTCGGCTTAGCTATTACAAAGAGCATTATAGAAGAATACGGCGGCGATATAGAGGTAAAAAGCAGCGCTGGCAAAGGCACAACATTTATTATAAGGCTGCCTGCAGAGGAATAATATGGAAAGCATACTTATAATAGAAGACGACATAGAGATGATTGAATTACTAAGGGATTATCTTAAAAAAAATGGATACAATGTAGACTCTGCCGCTAATGCCAATGACGCGATAAGAAATGTGGAAGAAACAGATTATGATCTGATTATTAGCGACCTGATGATGAAGGAAATAAACGGCCTTGACCTGTTAGAAACAATCAAAAAAATAAGGAATGATGCTGTAGTTATAATAATAACTGCCTTTGGAACAATTGAGACAGCAGTAGAGGCAATAAAACGCGGCGCATACCATTTTATTACAAAGCCATTTAAGCTGTCAGATATGAATATAATAATTGAAAAGGCTATTGAAGAAAAGCGAATTAAAAAAGAGAATCTCCTTTTAAGAGAGGCTGTTGAAAAGAGATATCAATTTGAAAATATCATTGGAAGAAGCAAGGCAATGATTGAGGTCTTTGAGCTTATTAAAAGGGTATCTGCAACAAACAGCAATGTTATCATATACGGAGAAAGCGGAACAGGAAAGGAGCTTGTTGCAAAGGCGGTTCATTTTAACAGCCCGAGAAAAAAGATGCCCTTTATTGCAATAAACTGCAGCGCTATACCTGACGGCCTGCTTGAGAGCGAACTATTCGGGCATCTAAAGGGTTCATTTACAGGCGCGCATATTACTAAAAAAGGCCTGTTTGAAGAGGCAAACGGAGGAAGCATCTTTTTAGATGAGATTGGAGATATGAGCCTGAACCTTCAGGCAAAGCTCTTGCGTGTTATAGAGAATAAAGAGATACGGCCTGTTGGCGGAAATGAATTCAAAAAGGTTGACACAAGAATCATTGCTGCTACGCATAAGGATATTGAAAACGAGGTTAAAAAAAAGCTGTTCAGAGAAGACCTTTATTACAGGCTCAATGTAATTCCGATTAAACTTCCAAACCTTGCTGAGCGAAAAGATGATATACCGATTTTAGCAGAGTATTTCCTAAAGAAATATTCTCTTGAGATAAATACAGCAGTAAAAGGCATTAATAAAGAGGCGGTGGATATATTAATAAGACATAACTGGATAGGAAATGTAAGGGAGCTTGAAAATGTAATTGAGCGGTCTGTTGCCTTATCAAGGCATTTTGTCATCCAGCCGACAGACCTGCCTGATTATCTGCAGAAAAATGAGGCTAATATACTAAAGAGCGCAGTAGAAAAAAGGATTCGCTTAAATGAATTTGAAGAATTTTATATAAAAAGCATATTACATGAGGTAGACGGCGATAAGAACAAGGCAGCGGCAATATTAGGCATAAATAAAAGGACCCTTTACAGAAAGATGAAAAAATGAGCAATGTAATAACAATGATACTTGCCGGAGGAGCCGGCACAAGGCTTGAGCCTTTAACAAAAGAGAGGGCAAAGCCTGCGGTCCCGTTTGGAGGCCGCTATCGCATTATTGACTTTGTTTTAAGTAACTTTGTCAATTCCGGTTTTTTCAAGATAAAGATATTAACACAAGTCATGGCGTCATCCCTGATTGAGCATATAGACCGCGCATGGCAGTTGTCCTCTGTAGTAGGACAATATATTAACCCTGTGCCGGCACAGATGAGAAAAGGCGCCCACTGGTACCTCGGCACAGCAGATGCAGTATATCAAAATCTGAATATCCTCCGTGATGAAGAGCCTGACTATGTCTGCATCTTTGGAGGCGACCATATTTATAAGATGGATGTAGCACAGATGCTCCGTTATCATATACAGAAAAAGGCGGATGTAACTGTAGCAACTGTGCCGGTGCCTGTTTCCGAGGCATCTGCCTTTGGCGTAATTGAGGTTGAAAATGACTGGAGGATAAAGGGATTTGAAGAGAAACCAAAGACCCCAACGTCCATACCAGGAAGGCCCAAGAAGGCGCTTGCATCAATGGGTAATTATATCTTTAATCCAAAGGTATTGATAGAAGAGCTTGAAAGGGATGCAGGCAATAAGGAATCTTCTCACGATTTTGGAAAAAATATCCTTCCTTCAATGATCAATAACAGAAACGCCTTTGCCTATAATTTTACCGCAAATACAATAACAGGCATGTCAAAGGCTGAAAGGGGCTACTGGCGCGATGTAGGAACAATAGATTCTTATTGGACAGCCAATATGGACCTGATAACTGTTACGCCTCTCTTTAATCTTTACAACTACAAATGGCCTATCAGGACATATTATCCGTCTTACCCTCCTGCAAAATTTGTCTTTGC
>CAKKRA010000017.1 GCA_919902475.1 Nitrospiria bacterium | reverse complement strand
CGTATCTTTCTATATAAAGAAACTCCTTTTTCACTGAGCCGATAAGCTGATCGGCAGTTTTTTTATCAGGAGCTTGAACCTCAATAAATGCCTCTGCTTTGGACGGCAAATATTGAAAAGAACTACGGGGTCCATTATTAATAGAGCCCGAGAATGCAATGGATGCCGTCTTATATTTCTTGTAGGCGTCTTCAATTTCGTCTAAGGATGCGGCCTCATGCTGTACATTGTCGCCATCTATCCACTTTCCATACACAGCACCTATAACAGACGGGTATTTTGGTAGTGCCCGGGCATTCTCACCATATAAAGCATCAAAGATTCGGAGGAGAGCCTCCCAGCTAACAGGTTCTTGTGCTTTTCCCTTATACCTTTTTGTTACAATTGTTTGAGCCATATACACAGGTTAAAAAAACTTAGTTGCTATAAGTATAGTGAATCTGTAAATAGACTGCAATCTTTTTTATTGCCACTGTCAAGCCAATTTTAAAGAGTCCTATTTTATTGACACCAAAGAGGCTTTTTGCTAACATTAAAATATAAAAAGGCTTTATAAAGATATACAGCAATTATATATTACAGCAGAGGTCTTGTTGGAGTTAGAGTGGGTATAAAGGAATTTACAAAACTTATCAGCCCTGAAGGTGAGGACAGATTAAGGATAAAATTAAAGGTAGAAAAAGGAAAGGTTATTGATTTGGTAGTTCAATATGAGGCAAGATTTAAAGAAAAATGGCATGAAGTTGTAAGATATGACTGTGCCCATGGCTTCTTTCACAGGGACATCATGCACCCCAACGGTGAAAAAACCAAGTATCACATACCTATAGCCAATTTAAATAATGCCTTGCTCTATGCAGAGCAGGATATTAAAGACCGCTGGAAGTGGTATAGAGATAGATTTAAGAAGGAGATGAAATAAGATGACCAAGAAGGAAATGGTAGAAAAAAATATTGGTATGACCTTTGATTTTATAAGGTTTTTAGTTGAGCATCCTGAGACGATTAAACAAATACCTGATAATGCTGAATTGCAGTTTATTGATAAGGATTTTCCAATAAAAGAAGAAAAGACAAAAAGCAAGCAAGTGGCATTATATCGGGTAGGTCATGTCTTTGAACCAATTTAGATGTCAACTCTTTCAGCTACAAAAAGAAGCTCGTCTGGTTTTGAAATATTAGTTTCTCCCTCTCTTTAATAACCTCAACCTGCAAATCACGATAATACGTAATCCCTTTTAATGCCTCTTGATAGATTCGTTTGTTTATATAATCCTGATACGATAATATGGTAAAGAGAAAAAAGCGGCTTTTTTTCTTAGGCAGAATATATTATCCCCCCTTCTTCACCCAATCATCAATCAGCTTTTTCTTTTCTTCTATCAGGTCAAGGAATTTGAGGCCCATGCCGGGTTCATAATTTACCTTAAGGTGCATCTGTGGGTCAAATCGTCTTGACCACATAACCTCTGCTGTGCAGTTGATTATGATATCAGTACCGGGAAGGGTAAATTCAATGGGAAATTTTTCGCCTATCTGCTTTGGTGTAATAGATGAGATAAACAGACCGCCCTGGCTGATGTTTCTTGCATAGCCGAAAAAGGCCTTGCTGCGGTATTTACCGTGAACCTTAAGGACAAGCATGTGGGTCCTTAAAGACCTTCTTTTATCAGCCTTTGGTATTTGTTTTTGAGGCTCCCTTTGCTCCATAAAGACCTCTCAAAAAACCTGTGAGAATTTCTAATTATTTATTTTGTTCAGCAGTCTTAAAGAACAACCACTGGTCTCCCTTTGTATGTATCAGGACATATTTTCCTTTTAGCCTTTTACCATTAAGGTCTGCAACAATCTTTTCCTTTTCTCTTGTTTCAAGGATATACTCACCATTATCCCATATCTCTACCTTGCCTGCGCCATATTTTCCTTCTGGTATTATCCCTTCAAAATCCTTATAACTGAGCTTATGGTCTTCAACTGCAATTGCAAGCCTCTTTGTCCCTGTCTTTGCCGGCGGCTCTTTTGGCACTGCCCAGCTCTTTAATACACCGTCCATCTCAAGCCTTAAATCATAATGAAGATGCGTTGCATAGTGCTTATGAACAACAAAGCTGAGGAATTCAGTCATAAAAAGCTTACCTGTTTATCTCCCAGACAATATGGCCGAGTTCCGGGAGTATCAACTTTTCCATTGCAAGTTTTACAGCAGGTTCTGAACCAGGAATGGAGATTATAATCTTTCCCCTATATACTCCCGCACTTGCCCTGCTCATGATCGCTGCAGAACCTATTTCTTGAAAAGAGAGGTATCTGAAAAGCTCGCCAAAACCTTCTAATCTTTTTTCAAGCAGGCTGTCTACTGCCTCAAAGGTTGTATCCCTTTTTGAGATGCCTGTGCCGCCATTGATTATAATAGCATGAAGATTATTATCTACTATTGCATTTGCAACAGTATCTCTTATAAGAACAGGTACATCTTTTAGAATCTTATAATTTGCAATTATATGTCCATTCTCTTTTAAAAGACTTTGGATTAATTTTCCGCTTGAATCAGTCTCATCTGTCCTTGTATCGCTTACTGTTATGACCATGCAGTTTATATTCTTTACAGCCTTTTCTTTATGCTCTTTATGGCCCAACAAACACCCCCTTTAATCTCTTACAGTAATAAATGTTGTATAATCCTGTGATTCAAGCTCATTAGATGTTTTAAGGGCGTCCTTTTCATTTTCAAATGCCCCTACCCTTACACGATAAAATTTCTGCAAATTAGTGTCATACGAAACTATGTGGACATCTTTATACCTGTTTTCAAGCAGAGACTTTAACCTTACTGCATTTTCCTTTTCCACAAACGCGCCGACCTGAATTGTAAACAACCCGGTGCTGCTGACCCTCCCTGCCGAAGCCTTACCCTTTGCTGTCTGATACGGCACATTTCCAATTATCTCTAACTCCACCCTGCCAACCCCTGCCTCTACCATGCCGAGCTCTTTTGCAGCGCCATACGAGAGGTCTAAAAATCGTCCCCTTATAAATGGGCCTCTGTCATTTACCTTTACCTTTATCTCTTTTCCATTCTCTAAGTTTGTTACCCTTGCATAAACACCAAGCGGAAGCGTCTTGTGTGCTGCTGTGAGCTTGTACATGTCATATATCTCGCCATTTGCAGTCTTTCTTCCATGAAAGTCTTTGCCATACCATGACGCCATGCCGCGCTCAGTATAGCCTTCTTTGTAATAACCAGCTCTCTTCGGCGCTGCACAGGAAAATATAAGCAGCGCAAGCGCAAGATATATTGTAAAGTGAAAATTGGAAATTTTAAACCTCAAACTGTTTCCTTTTAAGATTTTCAATCTTCAATCTCTTCCCTTAGCCCTGTTTTATGCCGCCCCTTCTGCTGCCTTTGGCGCCTCTTCCTTCTTCTCTTCTGCAGCTTCAGCCTTCTTCTTGCCTGCCAATTTTGCCTTCAGCCTTGTCTCTGCAGAAGCAATAGACTTTACCCTTCTTTGGGTTTTTTTAAGCCTTTTGCGTATCTTTTTCAGAATCTCCTTTTTCTTTTCATCGCTGCTAAACTTCTTTGCCTTCTCTTGCAGCCTGACAACCTTCTCCTTTAACTTAACAACATCTGCCATACAATAATTTCCTCCTTTATTTTATACTCCCCGCATCTCGGGGTGCCATATCAGCTTATGAAGCTGTATTTGAAGCCTTACATTAAGATTATCCTCAAGTATCCACTCTGCCAATTCCCTCGGCTCTATCCCGCCAAAGACAGGTGATATAAGAATATTACACCTTTTTATCAGATTATATCTATCTATAATCTCCTTTGCCCAATTATAATCATCCCTGTCATTTATTACAAATTTTATCTCATCTGATTTTGTAAGATAATTTATATTTCCAAAATCCATCCTATCTGATTCACCGCTGCTCGGACACTTGATATCAATAATCTTGACACCCCTCTTATCCACACTGCTTAAATTAATGCTCCCATTAGTCTCAAGAGAAACATTATAATCCATGTTAAGAAGCCTGTCCATTAATTCATAAACCTCTTCCTGCAAAAGCGGCTCACCGCCTGTAATCTGAATAAATTGCGACCCAAATGCGTTTACTCTGCCTATCACCTCATCAACAATTAAATCAACGCCTTCGTCGTATGAATATTTTGTATCGCACCACTGGCACCGCAGATTGCATCCTGTCAGTCTTACAAAGACAGTCGGTATGCCTGCAAAGGATGATTCTCCCTGTATGCTTTTAAATATCTCGTTTATCTTCATTCCTTTTCCAACCTTATTCCAAGATGAAATCCCTTACCATCCTTTATCTCTATCTCAATTGATTGCGTCTTGTATCCGCTCTTTTTGAATTCAAGTTTGTGCCTGCCTATGGAAACCTCAAGCTCCCCTCCCTTATTTTTTAAGTCCTCGCCAGTCCCAACTAATTTGCCGTCAACAAAGATCTCTGCGCTTGCAGGCTCAAGTTCAAGAGAGATAACCCCATGCTCCTTTTCAGGCTCTTCCGCCTTAGGCGACTCTTTCATTACGCCTGTGCCTTTAGTCATCTTCATATTTATGTTTATCATCTGCCCTGGGTTTATATAGAACTCCTGTGAAAAGGTCTCATAACCCTCCATCCTGAATTCAATCTTATGACTGCCGAGCGGGACAGAAAGATACCTTGGAAAACCATCATAGTCATCTGCTGTGCCAGCATATTTTCCGTCTAAATATACCTTTGCCTCTTCAGGCTCTACATCTGTATCTACATAGCCCCAGTTTGGCGGCGTCGGCGGATACCTATACCAGTAAGGGTCGTATGGATACCAGTACGGGTCATAAGGATATACACGAATAACAGGCCCAAAATAAACGCGCCCCCTGCCCCTGTGGTCTGCAAAGATAGGGGAAATGACGGCTAATAAAAGAATGGAGGCAAATAATATAACAAACAGCCTTTTCATTTATATCACCTCCTCTTATTTTTTAATTCCTCTTTAAAAAACTTCTGGTACAATACATTCCACTCTGAGCTGCTCTCTATAATCTTTTTTGAATATGAGTCAAGTTTCCTTCTGACAATAACATCTATCTCGGCATCCAGTTTTATCTCTGAATTAATAATACCCTTTATCTCCCTTAATATCTTTATCTCATCAACAAGCAGCCTTGCAAGCTTATCCTTTTTTATACCCTCTAAGAGAAGATGGGTGATATGACTTACCTTATCCTCTGAAAACATCATTACAAAACCACTCCCCGCTCCTTGATTAATTTGTTCTTGATCATATTAAACATCTTGCTGTAATCAATATCCCCCTTATCAATCTCCCTCTCGTATACCTTTAAAAGCTCCTTTACCTCCTGATTTATCTTATCCTCTATCATCAATTCATTAGTAATAATATGCTCAAGCCTTAAAACAAACTGCTCTTTTGGAATTAAAGGCTCAATATATTTTCCATCTATCAGCTTATTAGCCAATTCCTTTGCTATAAAGGAAATCCGCTCCCTTGAAAGTTTCAAATTTACATCTCCTTTATAGACATAATACCAAAATTTCTCTTTTATTGCAATGGATTAAATGTGGCTGGATCTGAGAGTTGTAAAAGAAGTCTGCGTTATCTTTATACCTCTGAAAGATTGATAACCTGCCCTGTCCTGAACAAAAGGAGGTTCAAGAGTCTGTTAAAATCCAAAAGGCGCTCGCCCCTCTTCTATCAAATTGGCTTTACAACAAATGTAAGCAAAGTATTGCCTATCCTTATGCGGTCTCCCTCTTTTAATAAATCCTCCTTAATCCTTGTATCATTAAGATATGTGCCATTGGTGCTTTCCAAATCCCTTATCACAAACTTATTCTCATATATATCTATGGCGCAGTGCTTTCTTGAGGTCTCGGGGTCGTTAATTACAATGTCAGAACCCTCTCCCCTTCCCAAAATGCATTCGCTTGTCTTAATCTGATGTTTTATCTCTGTCCCGCTGCTGTCTGAAATTACAACATACAGCTCTTTATCTTCAGGTATTGCCTTGAGCCTTCCTTCTGTAACCTGAACCTCTGCTTGTTTAACCTTGCCTGTTTCATCAACCTCTCCATACATCGTCTTCCCGTAATCCCTCTCAACACCTGCATCAACAACAGCAGCGCTCTTTTTTGTATCATCAGGCGTAACCTCAACCTTTTTTTTATTTATATTAACATACTGGCAGACAGGACATTCAATCAGCTCATTGGCCTTTATCTTTTCATCAGGCGCCTCATAAATGGTAAGACAATTTTCACAGGCTATCTGCATATTCCCCCTCACATTTTACTAATCCTCACCCTTTTTCTTCTCTCCTCTTTGGAGAGCCTCCTCGGATTCCCCTTCTTTTTTGTTGATGCAAAACAACTTGAAGAAATCTCTTCATCTTTATTTATATCATTCTGCTTATAATATGCAAGCTCTGTCAGCTTCTTTTCAAACTCAGTGCAGGAAAGTGCAACAGCGCCCCTGTTTTCAGCATAGGAGCTGACCTCTCTGTCCGATGAAACCACAATAATATTCTCGCCTTTAACTGTCAATCTTTTTATAACATCATCCGCCTTTTCACCGAGCCGTGAAAAGATAATCCTTACGCCTTTTTTAATTTCTGAGCTTTCAACAGACATGCCGTTCTGCCAGCCGTCAAAGACAACTGTTATATCGTGCTTTTTTAGCGCCCTGTATTCGAAAAGGAGATTAATCAACGCCTCCCTCTTTTCCTCAATATCTCCTATCATGCCGCTGTACTTGCCGATAAAGTTGTACCCGTCTACTATTATATGCATCTTAAAGATATTTTACAAGCCGAGAATGTAAAAATCAAGAAATAAAACAGGCAGGCATTGAGCAAAAACATTAAAGACTATGTATAAGATAGATTACGAGTAAGGCTGCAATTACAAGGACGGATATGACGAGCAGTGCATTGAGTATTGGTGATGGTCTATATGTATCCTCGTTGATTTGTCTTTCAACCTTTTTATATCTGATAAAAGAAAGCGCACCTATTAATGCGCCAAGAAGGACAAGTATTATTCCTAAAATTGAAGAATATATGAAATCAGATGATGATGCAGTCTCACCAGCAGCAGTTTTACCCAAAATATACAACATCTGTTTTAAGAAAAAGGCAAATCTCTCAATAACAATGCCAAAGGCCATTATAGCAATACTTGTCCTTATCCATGCAAGAAAAGTCCTCTCATTAGCCATGTGAACACGGCGGTTTCGTGCTTTTGGAGATTTTTTATCTTCGGTTATATCTGTCATGATTTTTTTATTATAACACCATTTACCCCGTAATAGAATATTATTCTCGTATGGGGTTTACTAAGTTTTGACCACAAGCACAGGACATGAGGCGTTCATTATCACCCTTTCTGTTGTGCTTCCCATAATCGCCTTACTAACGCCTTTCCAGCCATGCGAGCCCATGACTATCAAATCGTTTTTTAGCTTGTTTGCGGTCTCTATAATCTTTTCCCCAACATGCCCTTCCAGTATTCTTTCATCTGCTGTTAAATCATGATTTGATGCAATCTTTTTTGCCTCATTTATAATCCTATCTGCCTCCTGTGCAAGGCTCTTTTTTATTGATTCGGTCTTGAAGAACTCTATCATCTCTTCATAACGGGGGATTACATAAAGAACCTTAATCTCAGCCTTATCAATCTTTGATAATTGGCAGGCATGTTCAAGTGCCTTTTTGCTGAATTCAGAGCCGTCAAAAGGAACAAGTATTGATTTATACTCTCCTGTGCATTCAGTGCATGGTTTTTTGACCACCATCACATCACAGGGGGAATTTACAATCACCTTTGATGTAACACTCCCCATGATCAGCCTCTTGATTCCCTTTCTGCCATGAGTGCCCATGGAAATAAGGTCTGACTTTTTTTCCCTTGCAATATCAACTATAACATCCGGCGGCTCGCCTTCACATACAAGGGATTCTACCTGTATGCCAAATTCTGATGAGACCTTATCCCTCATCTGATTACACAACTTTTTCCCGAGTTCAAATCGCTTTTCCCTCTGCTCTGGCGCAGTGGTAAATTCCTCCTCATCAAAATAGACAGCATGAACCATGATGATTTTACCACCGTGCCTCTTTATCAAGTTTGAAGATTCTATCAGCGCTGCCCTGCTGTATTCTGAACCGTCAAAGGCTACAATGATATTTTTATACATTAGTGTCCTCCGCCTCCCTTTCTGAACACCATGCCAACACCAAAACCGGCAGCCAGCGCTGCGAGAATGGATATAATTCCATATACAGCACCATTGTTTTTTGCCATATTGGCAAGGGTCTTTACAATACCAGCCTGCTCTACTATCATTCTCGCCTCTGCCTTCTCAACCACCTTTTTATCCTTGACAGCATAAACAGTAACAAGATATTCACCAGGAGCGGCCTGATACGGCCAGTTTAGCTTAATTGAATAATTCTGTCCGCTCTCTGTTTGATTTAATATAATCTGATCAAAGGATATTGTGTAAAGCCTTGAAAGCTCCTTAAATTTTGTAAATTCATTAAACCACTTTGCTTTTTCATCCTCATTATTAAACCCTGCAATCTCTATATTTTTTTTAAGCGCTAAATAACCAATAACATGTCTATCCATCTCCTCATAACTTAGTATATCATTAATTTTTTGTGTGCTGTAAAGGAAATACAGATTTGGTGTGTGGTTAAATTCCAACTCTCCGACATTCATCCATAAAAGCCCTGCTGCCTTTCCTTTTCTTCGCAGTATCTGCTGCGCTTCAGTAGAGGTTATTTTAATTACAATATCTGTGCCCTGTCCTGATGCCCCGCTTACATTAACCTCGCTTCCATGGTAGAAAAAGTCTATCTTTATGTGGTCATGGTTTACCTTTGTTGTCAACTGCGCAGACAACTCGCCTGCAAAACTGGAATTTAAAATTAGAAATTCAAAAATAATAAATACAGCCGCAATTTTAAATATCCTCATCAGTGCCCCCCTGACTGAGATAGAAGTAATGATGGCGTCAATGTCAGCTCCAGCATTATCTTTACAGTTACAATAAGGACGATGCCTGCGAGGAGAATCCTCAACTGCTCACCCTTTAACTTTCTTCCAAAAACAGCTCCAATCTGTGCCCCTAATGTAGAGCCTAAAAGCAGCAGCACCGCAAGGATGAAATCCACTGTATGA
>CAKKRA010000016.1 GCA_919902475.1 Nitrospiria bacterium | reverse complement strand
ACCATAAGTGTCATTCCCGCATGCTTTTAGCGGGAATCCAGTGTCTTGTTAATTCAAGAATTCTGGATTCTTGCTTTCGCAGGAATGACAAACAAAAGCATTACGGAAAGAATATCTCCCCGTGTTCTCATCTCTCTCCCCATTTGAGTTTCTTTCTCAAAACCTCATAATAATTTTTCTCAGGAGAGCGGATGAGCTTTACCCTTGTTTCTGCTGTGCGCACCTCTATTATATCCTCTTTCTTTAATGAAAAAACTACCTGACCGTCAAAGGTAACCATCACACCTTCATCCTCTGTTCTTAGTATTACCTCTATCTTTACATTGTCAGGGATTACTATCGGCCTGTTTGTTAATGTATGTGGGCATATCGGAGTTAAGATAATTGCATTTACAGTGGGATGAATTATCGGCCCGCCCGCAGAAAGGGCGTAGGCAGTAGAACCTGTTGGTGTGGATATTATTAATCCATCACCCCTCAGGGATGTAACGAACTGGCTGTTAACATATATATCAAGTATTATCATCCTTGCCACAACCCCGTGATTTATGACCACATCATTCAGCACAGGGGACTGGGCAAGCCTTTCACCCTGACGGTGAATATGCGTCATGAGCATCATGCGCTCATCAATAATAAATTCACCGTTGATTATCTTCTCAAGTGTCGGATATAATTCATCCAGCGTAACCTCTGTAAGAAAACCGAGGCCGCCTAAGTTTACACCAAGTATTGGAATGCCGTTGTTTATTGTAAGCCTTGCAACACTCAAGAGCGTGCCGTCACCGCCGAGGACAATTATCATATCTACCTGCGAGAATATCTGAGATTTTTGATACGGCGATTTCTTGTTCACTATGTTTGCTGTATCAACATCTAAAACAGCCTCAAGATGATGCGATTCAACCCATAAAACCAATTTTTTAAGAATATCCTTTGCCTCTGGTTTATGCGGTTTTACGATTATTCCTATCTTTTTCATTATTATCTCCGGAAATTTGTTATAAATTTCTCTTATTTTACCTGTTTTTAAACAGTCTGTCAATTTAGCATATCAACTGTAAATAAAAAATATTGACAATCCCTTCAAAATTATAATAAAATCTATTCCCGACATAGAGAGAGGGAAGGAGAAGATTTCAATTGTATCTATAAGTTTTATTAATATCAAAATTAATATTTGTCTTTAATAAGTTATGGAGGAGGATAACATGGTTCCTGTAAGAAAGATAATGACAAAGGGTATTCAGAAGGTAGATGCTAATATGAGTGTTAAAGATGTGGCAAAGATAATGAAAACAAAGAAAATCGGAAGCATACTGGTAGAGAAAGACAAAGAGCTCGTAGGGATCGTAACAGAGACAGATATAGTGAGGCGCCTTGTAGCAGATGGAAAGAATCCGGAAGGCACACAGGTTAAGACAATAATGAGCAGCCCGCTCCTTACTGTTGATATAGAAAAATCAATTATTGATGCGAATGACCTTATGGATAAGAATCATGTAAGACACCTTGGTGTTACTGATGAAGGTAAGGTTGTTGGTCTGGTTTCCTGCAGGGATATGATGCATCCAGTCTTTATGGAAGGGATTGAGGAGTGGTAGGAAAAACAGCGGGATATGTTAGCTCAGAGATGCTAATACAAACGCATTAAATTATATTAAATAAATCTTCACACTTTGTTATGTTATGCCATAATAATGCGTTTATATAGGTAATTTCTATGGAGGTAAACATTGACTGAGGGAAAGTATCAAATAAAAATACCTGACATAGATTATTTCAGAAAGATGATTAAGTGTCAGGATGCCTGTCCTGCAAAAACACCAGCAGGAGGCTATGTGAATGCAATTGCTGATGGAGATTATTTACTCTCCTATGCCCTTGCCAGAGGTCCAAATCCATTTGCCCCGATATGCGGCCTCATCTGTACCCATCCATGTGAAAATGCCTGTCGTAGAGGCAGTATTGATGAGCCAGTCGCCATACGAGCGCTGAAGAGATTTGCTGTTGATGCCTTTATGGAGGCCACAAATTCAGATATATTCAAATCTGCAGGGCTTTCGTCAGCCATTGGCGGATCAAAGGGCATCCCTACCGGTAAAAAGGTTGCGGTTATAGGCTCAGGCCCAGCGGGGATGGCAGGCGCCCATGACCTTGCCCGTCTTGGTTATAAGGCAACCATATTT
>CAKKRA010000015.1 GCA_919902475.1 Nitrospiria bacterium | reverse complement strand
TATTCATCCTTCCAAAGTATGTCGGGCAAGGTGAAAGCACATCAATAAAGGAAAAGCCTTCATGATTTAATGCATTGATTATGGATTTAATCAATGGCTTTAATGGCACAACAGGAAATCTTGCAGCATATGTTGCGCCTGCGCCAATAACCAGCTTACATAAGTCAAATGGCGTCTCTTTATTACCAGCAGGCGTAGTCTTGCTTATTGCTTTAACAGGCGTTGTGGATGATGCCTGCCCGCCTGTCATGCCATAGATGCTGTTATTTGCACATATAACAGTTATGGGCATATCCCTTCTTGCAGCATGGATAAGGTGATTGCCGCCAATGGAAGCCAAGTCGCCGTCGCCTGATATTACAACAACCTTTAATCTTGGATTTGCAAGCTTAACGCCTGTTGCAAAGGCTATCGGCCTGCCGTGCGTTGTGTGGAGCGTATCTGCATTAAAATGCGGGCTCGGTATCCAGCCAGCACAGCCAATGCCGGAGACAAAAACCATATTATTGATATCAAGCCCAGCCTCATCAATAGCATGGAGTATTGCAGTCATTAGTATCCCATGCCCGCACCCCGGACAGAAGGGCGTTGGCATTGCCTGAAGCCTGAGGTATTTTTGAAGCCCTTTTGGCATAAAGCCCCTTTGAAATTTTATCTAATTCTATCCAACACCTTTCCATTTGTCAATAAAGCAGGTTCAATCTCATTCATTACATTACCCTACAAAACTGAAGGATTATCTACAAAAATGTATGTATTGGGGCAAAAGAATATCTTCATGCCTTACAAAAATGGATATTCTTTAAATTTAAAAACAATCTTTATATTAAACGATTATAATTTTTTAATAACAAAATTGTAGGCTTTTTCCCCTTTGGCACCCTTTTTGTATATGTTATATATGAAAAGGATTATTAAATCCAACAATAATAAATGGAGGGAAGGGAAGATGATTGATTCAAGTAATGTCTTAAATTTAATGAAGGTTGTCTATGTTATTTATGTAGCAATTGTAATCTCTATGGTCGGTATGTATACCATTGGACTTACCAGAGAAATAAAGATTATACCAAAAATCAAGATACCATTTTATGGATGGATCGGCCTCTTAGTTTTAGTAGGCGTAGGAATCCATATAATGACTTACAACATGATACCATGGGTAAAATGGGATTTGAACCGCGATAAGATTAAGGCTGACAAGGAATTCAATATCTCAATTGCTGATTACAAATTTACACTGCCTGAAAAAACCCTTGTTATAGAAGAAGGGCAGACCGTCCGCTTTAACCTTCAGTCCAAGGATTATACTTATGGATTTGGGCTTTTCAGGGAAAATGGTTCAATAGTCTTCCAGATGCAGGTGGTGCCGGGAAGCACGAATAATCTTGTCTGGAAGTTTGATAAGCCGGGTAAATATTCTATCCGTTCCACAGAATATTCAGGACCAAAAGGCGGAAATATCTTAATTAAAAATGCAGTGGCTGTTGCGTCAGGACCGGCATTGGCTCAATTGATATTAGAAAATAAAATACAAAACAAAACTAATTAATCTATGGAGGAAAAATGTTACAAGTATCAAATTTAACACCTTTACAACGGGTAGCCCTTCGCTTTGCAGTTATCTCCCTGATTTTTTACGGGGTAACCATCTTAGAAGGCATGCTAATGCGGGCGCATCAAATCAATTATGACTTAATGGACCCTGACCACTACTTTGCCATTATGGGTGCACACCCAATGGTGGGCATCTTTGGAAGCAGTTTTATGCTGGTATTTGGCGCATTTTATTTTCTTGTGCCGACTTTAACTAATAAAACAATCTACAGCCAAAGGCTTGCAGAGCTGACATGGATATTGATGGCAGCCGGAACAGCCATTGTGTGGCTGAGCGGGTTTCTTTTCCGCTATGCAGCGCTCTATACAAATTACTGGCCGCTGCCAGTTTCAAAAGAATTTTCACCCTATGCACTTGGAAGTTTTGCCATCGGCAATATCCTGATCATGACTGGAGTGTTCATATTTTGTTATAACCTCTTTGGCACAATCTTTCATAAACGGGATGAAAAAGAGCCGCTGGGCCCTATGATTATGTCTGCACTTGGCATTGACGGCTTTATTAATCTCTACCGCAAATTGACAAAGAAAGGTGTAGAAAAGGAACCTATTATGCCTCTGCCTATTGTAGCCATTTTCAGAGGCAGTCTTGATACTATTCTTGACGCCCTTGTACTCGGCGGGATATCAGTAATCTTTTTATACCATGCTGCCTATTCTTTTATGGGCATGCCTTTATCAGCAGAGTGGTTTGATGCGCTAATATATAAAAATATCTACTGGTGGGGGCTTGACCTTATTGCAGACGGGCTTGTACTGATTTATGTTGCAGGCACATGGTATCTGCTCGCAACTATCATCTCAGGCAAACCGCTTTATATGCAGAATATTGCGAGGGCAGCATTGCTTGTTGAACTTGTTGTCTCATGGAATGTCTGGGGGCATCATCTTCTATCAGATCAGGGGCAGCCTAATCTCATGAAGATTGTTTCAGGTGAATTGGTAACAGCCTTTGAGCTTGTTACAATGGGTATCGCTGTTTTTATTACACTGAAAACATTATGGCAGGCAAGGCCGTTAAAGATGACTCCTCAGTTAAAATTCCTGCTCGGAGGAATATTGGGATTCTCGCTCGGCGTTCCAGCAGGCATTATACAGGCAGACCTTGGTATGAACAGAATCCTGCATAACACGCAGTGGGTAATCGGCGCCCATGCACATATGCAGTTGCTTGTCGGACTCGGCATGACATTATATGCTGCTCTTTATACACTCTTCCCAATGCTGACTAATGATGTAAAACTAAAGAGCAATGCTTTGACAAATTTCCATTTCTGGGCGCACCTGATAGGCGGAATTGGGATGTCAGTGGCAATGGGCTTTGCAGGAATGGACGGCATGTTGAGAAGAACAATATATCCAGGGGATGCGACATATAAGACAGAGATGATTGTGGCTGCATTCTTTGGAAGCCTGATGATTTTGGCTTACTTGGCAATGATGTATAATATAATAAACTCCATTGGCATCAGGGGGCTTATTGAAATCTTTGTCAAGCTTCCAGCGCCAAAAATAAAAACGGAACCGGCAATTCAGACATAGTCAATATTCACATATCAATATAACAAATAGGGGCAGCAAAGCTGCCCCTATTGTTATTATAAAATCTTCTTGCCATTGCAAAGCTTTTCAGCTAAAATTTATTTATGAGTCCCTTTGCAGAAAAACGCTTTTTACCAAAACAAAAAGTAAGCCATGATGAAAAAGAACGGCTAAAAGAGGTTGTAAAGAAACATCTTTTAGAAAAATCTGAGATCGCTTTTGCTTATATTCACGGCTCATTTGTAACTGCTGAGTCTTTTCGGGATATTGATGCTGCTATTTATACCAGCGAAAGCAGGGACTTTCAATATGAATCTGATTTGTCCTATGAATTATCTGCAACTGCAGGATATGATGTTGAGGTTCGTATTATAAATGATGCTGAAGTAGCCTTTCAGGCAGGTGTAATAGAAAACGGGAAATTGCTTTTTAGCAGGGATGAGGCCTTGAGAACCGATTTTATAGAAGATGTTGGCAGAAGATACAT
>CAKKRA010000014.1 GCA_919902475.1 Nitrospiria bacterium | reverse complement strand
AGGTATGCCCTGTTGACGCATGTATTGAGCCTTAAGTAATTCGCAATTATTAATACTTATTAACCATATCAGGAGGGGAAGGAGCGTTAAAGATGGCAGCGACAACTGAAAAAAAGGTTGTTCCAGTAACAGAAAAGTCTATAGACCCTGCATCCCAGCAGATGCTGGAAAAGGCAAGGCAGGAAGGGATATCCACCATGTTTGACAGGGCGGATGTTATGAAGCCCTGCCCAATCGGCCGCGAGGGCATGTGCTGCAAGCACTGCTTTATGGGGCCTTGCAGAATGGTTGGCAAGGATAAAGAGGAAATGGTGGGCATCTGCGGCGCCACTGCAGCAACCATTGCAGCAAGGGGTGTTGCAAGATATGTAGCAGCAGGCACAGCAGCCCATTCAGACCACGGCCGCGACCTTGCATTTACCCTTCGCGCTGTAGCAAAAGGCGAGGCACAAGGCTTTAAGATAAAGGATGTTAAGAAGCTTGTGCAGGTTGCAAGGATAATGGGAATAAATGTTGACGGCAGAAAGACAGAGGAAATCGCATTGGATGTTGCTGATGAGGCAATAGCAAACTTCGGCAGGCAGACAGGCGAGCTTACATATGTTAGAAGGGCGCCAAAGAAGAGGCAGGCCCTCTGGAAAAAATACGGAATCACCCCAAGGGGAGTAGACAGGGAGGTAGTAGAGCTTATGCACCGCACAGGCATGGGCGTTGATCAGGACCCTGACTCAATACTCACGAGCGCCTTAAAGACATCCCTCACAGACGGATGGGGCGGCGCTATGCTTGCAACAGATATATCAGATATACTGTTCGGAACGCCAGCGCCTGTAAAGGCAAATGTAAACCTCGGCGTATTAAAGGCAGATGAGGTAAATATCATTGTTCACGGTCATGAGCCGACGCTCTCTATGATGATTGTAGCAGCAGCAGAGGCGCCTGAGATTGTTGAACATGCAAAATCAAAGGGCGCAAAGGGCATTAATCTGGCAGGCATCTGCTGCACTGCGAATGAGATCCTCGTAAGGCAGGGAATCTCATCAGCAGGCAATTTCCTGAATCAGGAGCTTGCAATAATATCAGGCTCTGTTGAGGCAATGATAGTTGACGTCCAGTGTGTTGCAGAGGCGCTTGCAACAACCGTAAAAAAATTCCATACAAAGCTTATTACCACATCACCAAAGGCAAAGATAACCGGCGCCACGCATATTGAATATGACGAGCACAGGGCAATGGACATTGCAAAGGAGATTGTAAAGCTCGCAATTGACAACTATCCAAACAGAAAGGAATACGCAATACCCCAGTTTAAGACCGATGTAATCGTCGGTTTTTCACACGAATACATAAAGTATATGCAGGGCGGCACATACAGGGGTTCATTCAGGCCGTTGAATGACGCAATAATGGACGGCAGGATCATGGGTGTTGTAGGCATGGTAGGCTGCAATAACCCGAGGCTCTGTCAGGATAAATATAATGTTGACCTCGTAAAAAAATTTATATCGCATGACATCCTTGTTGTTACAACAGGCTGCGCTGCGGTTGCATTTGGTAAAACAGGTTATCTCACGCCAGAGATGATGGATGCAGCAGGCCCTGGATTAAAAGAGGTCTGCGAGGCAATAGGTATTCCGCCTGTTCTTCACATGGGTTCATGCGTTGACAATTCACGCATACTTACTGTCCTTACAGAAATGGCAGAGGAGGGCGGTCTGAGTGATGACATTGGAGGAATGCCGGGTGTTGGCATATGCGCAGAGTGGATGCACGAAAAGGCGCTTGCAATCGGCGTATACTTTGCAGCATCAGGCGTGCCTGTTATATTCGGCGGAGACTCCATTGTTGAAGGAAGCACAAAGGTGCAAAAGATTATGAGGGATACATGGTTTGAAAGGTTCAAGGGCTCATTGGAATTTCTGCCTGACCCTGAACAGATATTCAGCAGGACAATTGAGCTGATTACGAATGCAAGAAAGGCGCTAAAGCTCAAGGATTATGAGTCTGGCAAATTTGCAAAAGAGAAGGTCCTGCTTGATATGGCTGCAAGGAGAGAGATAGAAAAGAAGCAGAGAGAAGAGGCATTAGCAGGCGCTTAATCTGCATGTGTGAGGGTATAAGCCGGCAATGGTTTATACCCTTTGTTTTTTAATTGTCTGTTTTTTTTGGAGGGAGAAAGGTAGTTTCAGATGAGAAAGGTATATTTAGATAACGCAGCAACAACAAGGCCCCATCCTAAGGTGGTTGAGGCAATGCAGCCCTATTTTACAGAGCTCTTTGGCAATCCATTAAGCCTCCATTCATTCGGCCAGGCGGCAAAAAAGGCAATTGATGAGGCAAGGGAAAAGATTGCAAAGCTGATTAATGCAAAGCCCTCTGAGATAATCTTCACATCAACAGGCACAGAGGCGAATAACTTTGCCATAAAGAGCGCTGCTGCTGCAAATCAGCAGAAGGGCAAACATATAATTATCTCAGGCATTGAGCACCACTCTGTATTATACTCTGCAAAGGCTATGGAGAAGCTCGGCTTTAAAACAACCCTGCTCCCTGTTGATAAATACGGCATTGTTGATCCAGAGGATGTGTTAAAGGCAATTACGCCTGAAACAATTCTCGTCTCTGTAATGCACTCCAATAATGAGATCGGAACAATTGAGCCTATTTCTGAGATAAGCAAGATAACAAAGGAGAAGGGCGTGCTGCTTCATGCTGACGCAGCTATGTCTGTTGGAAATATCCCTGTTGATGTCGCAGAACTCGGCGTGGATATGCTTACAATGTCTGCCCATAAATTCTACGGTCCAAAAGGCATTGGCGCCCTTTATGTAAGAAAGGGGGCAAGGATTGTCCCTTTCATTCATGGCGGCATTCAAGAGGACGGCAGGAGGGCTGGCGCAGATAATGTGCCGGGCATCGTTGGCATGGGAATGGCAGCAGAGATTGCAATGCAAGAGATTCCTGAAAGGGTGAAAATGATAACCCCATTAAGGGACAAGCTGATTAAGGGGCTTACTGAAAAGATTGAGCATATACATGTAAACGGCCATCCGGCAAACAGGCTCCCTGGAAATGTAAATATATGTATTGACTATATAGAGGGCGAGGCAATGCTCCTCTTTTTAATCAAAGAGGGTATTGCTGCATCAAGCGGCTCAACATGCACATCTAAGGCTTTGAAGGCGTCGCATGTGCTTCTTGCCATTGGCGTATCAGATGCCACTGCACAGGGCTCTCTTTTGTTCACCCTCGGCAGGGAGACCACTGAAGAGGATATTGACCATGTGTTAACAGTCCTTCCTCCTATTGTGGAGAGGCTGCGGGCAATGTCGCCGATATATAACAAGTAAGGAGGTATTATAATATGTATTCAGAACTGGTAATGGACCACTTCTCCAATCCCCGCAATGTTGGAGAGCTCGCTGACGCAGACGGCATTGGCACAGAGGGCAATCCCACATGCGGCGATATAATGAAGATGTTTATAAAGGTAGAGAAAGATAAGATCGTTGATATAAAGTTCAAGACCTTTGGCTGCGGCGCTGCTATTGCAACGAGCAGCATGGTAACAGAGATGGTTAAGGGAAAGAGCATTGATGAGGCAATGGCTATATCAAACAAAATGGTCGCAGAGGCCCTCGGCGGCCTGCCGCCCAACAAGATGCACTGCTCTAATCTGGCAGCAGACGCCCTTCACAAGGCAATATCAGACTACAAGGAAAAACAGAAGCAGAAGGCAGTGGAAACAGTTGCTGCCCCTGCAGTTCATCCGCATGGAGAGCACAAATGCATATGCCCGTTCTGCGAGGTTGCAATGGAGGAGCCTTACCCATACTGCTCCGGCTGCGGCGCAGAATTAAAATACTGTCCTAAGTGCGAAAGCGTTGTTGCGCATGGCGCAAAGAAATGTGCGCATTGCGGCGCAGAATTAGAGGACTGATGAAGGCAGATAATACATTAGACGCCCTTGGCCTGCTATGCCCTGTGCCGATAATCAAGACAAAGATAAAGCTTGCAGAGATGGCAGGAGGACAGGTGCTGGAGGTGCTTGCTGATGATGAGGGTTTTTTAATTGACCTTCCAGCATGGTGCAAGAAAACAGGCAACGAGTTCCTGGGCATAGAAAAAGAGGTTGATTTTTTTAAGGGATATGTAAGGAGAGCAAGGTAGTGATTACAAAAGAGACAATCTCTGCAAAAATAAGAAAAACAAAGCAGCGCGAGATAATACTTGATGTATTAAAGGGCACAAATATACATCCAACCGCAGACTGGATATACGAAAAGGTAAGGCAGAAGATGCCGAATATAAGCCTCGGCACTGTTTATCGCAATCTTAAGATACTACGGGACATGGGCGAGCTGATTGAAATGGACTGCGGCGGCACCTTTTCAAGATTTGACGCAAATATCAAACCGCACTATCATTTTACATGCCAGATGTGCGGCAAGATAATGGACATAGAAGAGCCTGTTCATCATGAGATAGAGGAAACCATTGCACTCAAAACAGGTTTTGAAATTACACACTACTGCATGGGTTTCTTTGGCAAATGCGGCAATTGCAGGGAGGCTGCAGCAGCCTCCTGATTTCATATTACTTCTATCAGGAGCCTTAACTTCTTCTTAAATAACTACCCCTCTTTATCCTCTAACAGGCTGTTGAAAAAGTCGTCAACAGCCTTGATTACACAGATTAGGAAAAATGATTACACAGATATTTCAAGGA
>CAKKRA010000013.1 GCA_919902475.1 Nitrospiria bacterium | reverse complement strand
ATTATTTGGTGGGCATAGCCCACCCTACCCCTCAAATATCTCCTTTATTTCCACAGTCAGTCCATCTATTATATTTGATTTTACAATACCTGTCTTTCTTGCCTTGCAGAACTCTTTATATATGCCTTTTTCTATAGTCAATACCTCTACAGCCTTTTCCTGCGGGAAGACCAGCCAGTATTCCTTTACACCATATTTTTCATAAACCTCACGCTTCTCTATTGTGTCATAAGATGCGGATGAAGGGGAAACAATTTCTATGACTAAATCAGGGCTTCCAATAATCGCAGCCTCTTTAATAATGTCGCGCCTGTTATTGCTAACATAAAGTATATCAGGTTGGACAACAACATCATCTGCAAAAACAACATCTGTAGGGGCATGAAAGACACTGCCAAGATTTTTCTCTCTTACATATTTACTAATAATAAATCCTAAATTTTCTGATATTCTTTGATGAATTGTAAAAGGCGCTGGTACCATTATAAGCTCTCCTTTCATGACCTCATACCGCTTCTCATCATCTATCAATAGATAGTCATTATAGGTGTATTTTTTTGGTATCGTCAAAGTACTCATAGTCATTGCCTCCTTACTCCTTCTTCTCCTGCCCTGCTTCGCCGCGTGGTATATATAGTATCTGGCCGGGGTGAAGTATTTTCGGGTCCCTTATCTGCGAGCGGTTGCCTTCATATAAAAGCTTCCACTTGGCCGGGTCTCCGTAAACCTCGTCCTTTGCAGCAATAGACTCTAATGTATCACCATCTTTTACCTGATATGCTGTAAGGAGGACATTTTTTTGCTCCATGCTTTCAGGAGAATTTTCTTTTTTCTTGTTTTTTTCCTTCTCCTCTAATTGCTTTATCTTTGACTTAATTCGGTCTTCTTTATCAGGGTCGCCAAAGCTTGCTTCTCTATATTTTACTTTAAGCTTGTCGTTCTTTGGGTCTATCTCAAGTGATTTCAGCCATGCCTCTCTTGCATCATTTTTTCTTAATTTTTTAAGATATATATCTCCAAGATGCTCATACATAACAGGGTCGTCTGCAGCAATTGTAACCGCCTTTTCAAGTATCTCCAATGCGTCATCCACCCAGCCTTTTTGAAAATACGCCCATGCAAGGCTGTCTAAAAAATAGCCGTCATTTGGCTTGATCTCAAGCGCCCTCTTTATTAGGGATATTGCCTCATTGAGATTAACGCCCTTTTCTGCATAAGTATAGCCGAGATAATTAAGCGCATTTGCATGTTTTGGATTCAGCTTGATTGTCTCCTTCATCTCTGAGATGCACTCGTCTTTTTTGTTTAACTTATCGTATGCAACGCCAAGATTGAAATGAAGCTCGTCAAATTTTGGGTCAATTGATAAGCCTTTTTGCAATATATCTATTGCATCATTATATTTCTCAAGCTGAATATATGTTACGCCAATAAATAGATATGTCTCTGCCCTTGTTGAATTATACTCAAGCGCCTTTTTGAAATAAGCCAGCGCCTCCTCATGTCTTCCCTCTTTGCTGTGAAGATAGCCGAGCCGCACTATGGCCTCTATATTCTTAGGGTCTAATTCAATAACCCTTTTATATTCCTTTATAGCCTTATCTGACTCCTTAATCTCCTCATATATAGTGCCAAGATAATATCTGACCTTTGCATCATCAGGCCTTGCCATCAGAACCCTATCAAACTGATCTGCTGCCTCTTTATATCTCTTTTGCTCAACATATATAAGTCCTATCCTCAGATGTGCATCAGGGTTATTCGGGTCAAATTCTAATATCTTTTCTAATTCAATCAGGGCATTTTTAAAATCATTCTGCTGCAAATAAAGCTGAACCAGCCTGCCCCTCGCCTCCCTGTCATGCATATCAACTTCATCTAAGAGCCTTCTATACTCTTTGATTGCATCTTTATATTTCTCCTGCGCCTCATAAACAATGCCTATTCCAATATATGCAGGCTTAAATGCAGGGTCAACCTTTAATGCCTTTTTATAATAATTTATCGCCTTTCCCATCTTCTTCCTGTCAAAGGCAATCCGTCCGAGATAATAATAGCCCAAAGGAGAAGAGGGATTAATGCTGATACCTTTATTGATTATCTCCTCTGCCTCATCGTATCTTTTTAATGAACCATACAAAAGACCGAGATTCAGATACGCCTCTATCTTATATGGATTTATCTCAATTATCTTTTTGAATATTGCAATGCCTTTATCAGCCTTTTCTGTGTTGGCATAGATTTCGCCTAATAACAACAGGGCTGGAAAATATTCAGGATCAAGCTGAACAGCGCGCTCTGCATAAGCAGTCGCCTCCTCAAACTGCCCTTTTCTTGCTAAAAGCGTTGCAAGCCTGGCAAGTATGGTGGGGGAATCTTTGTCAAATTCAAGGGCAGCCTTATACTCCATGATCGCGGCATTTATATCCTCAAATTCAAGCCTGTATCCTAAAATAAAGTGATAATATGCATCTGGATGGGAAATCCTTATTTTCTTCTCTTCCAGACCCTTCTTTTCTGCAGTTACAGCCGGTTTTATCTCTGCCTTCTTTGCAGTTGCACAGGAAGAAAGGAATATAACAACTGTACTCAAAAAGATGAAAACAGTGTATTTGCTGAAATTTTTTATCATATTGTTATTTAAACATAAGAGGGGTTTTTAGTCAAGGCAGAAAAAACCAATGAATGGCAAATATTAAGGCTTTAAACTGTTTCCTGCTGATTATCTGATGTCTCTGCAGAGGCAGTTACAGGGACTTCCTCTTCCTTTAACTCCTGAAACTCCCTTAATGTTGGAAGGTCTGTCAAATCCTTTAGACCAAAATACTGTAAAAATTCCGACGTTGTTCCGTACATCATGGGCTTGCCTACAATATCCATTCTGCCGATTATCTTTATAAGTTTTCTTTCCAAAAGGGTCTTTATCACACCGCCTGAATCAACGCCCCTTATCTTCTCCACCTCAGGTTTTATAATCGGCTGCTTATACGCAATTATTGCCAGTGTCTCCATAGCAGGCTTGGAAAGCTTTGTAGATACCTTTATCTTGTTCAGCTTCTTTATCCAGTTGGCATATTCAGACCTTGTTGTAAGCTGATAGCCGTTTGCTATCTCTACAAGCTGCAGGCCGCTATGCTCTCTGTTAAATTCGTCCTTTAATTCAGAGGCAAGCCTCTCGAGTGTCTTTTTATCAACCCCTTCTATTACATCCCTTATCCTGTTAAGTGTAATAGGCTCACCTGATACAAATATCAGCGCCTCAATTATTGCCTTTATCTCTTTATCATCCATCTGCATAAACTCCTTTATTTTTTAAAAATCTCTGGATTCCCGCTCAAAAGCCCTACGGGAATGACAAAGAACTGAACATTTAATTACTATCCTGAGACAAATCTATGTTCTTAAATATCCTTATAACATCAAACTCCTTTACCTGCTGAATCTTTACAAGCCTCAGTTTCACAAGCTCCAGAAGCGCAAGGAATGTTGCTATTACTGCCATCTTTGTCTTATCCTTATCAAATAATTCTGCAAATAAAAGGCTCTCTATATTCTCAATCCTCTCTAATATTACATTCATCCTGTCCTTTACAGAAAGCTCCTCTGAAGCAAATTCAATAGCGCCTTTTTCCGGCAGCCTTTCAATAACACCCTTTAATGCGTCAACAAGGTCAAAGAGGCTGAAATCAAAGAGCATCGCCTCCTGCTCCGGAGCGCCGTACTCGCTTGTGCTGTCTTCCCTTTTAAATACATCCCTCCAGGTGCTCTCCTTTTCCTCAAGAAACATTGCAGCATCCTTGAATTTTTTATATTCAGTCAGCCTTCGCACAAGCTCTGCCCTCGGATCCTCGCCGTCTTCATCATCCTCATCTGTCTCTGAAGGGGGAAGGAGCGTCTTTGATTTTATATGTATCAGTGTTGCCGCCATTACAAGAAATTCGCCGGCTATATCAAGATTTAAGGTCTTCATTAAATCAATATACTCAAGGTACTGCTGCGTTATCAGGGCAATTGGTATATCGTATATATTTACCTCATTCCTTTTTATAAGATGAAGTAGAAGGTCTAACGGACCTTCAAACATATCAAGTTTTATTTCGTAGCTCATGGTACTCCAATTCAAAAATAAAAATTAAAAATGTAAATACGACCTTATTTTAATATCAAATTTTAAATTTTGCTCTGTAATTTTTAATTTTTCATTTTGCATTTTAATTTTTTTTCAATCTTTTCAACCTGAACAGATCTTCCCTCTCCCTCTCTTCAAGGGTGGTTCTTATATATCGCACCTGTTTTTTAAGTTCAGGCACTATAACCTCATTTAAAGCATTGATCCTTCTTGTTACCTTTTTAATCTCTTCGCCGAGTATCTTTAGCCTGTTCTCTTCTGAGACCATCTTCAAGATTAAATCAATTGCCTTCTCAAAGGCTGCAGCGCTGTCATCTATAAAGGTAGATGTAGAAACAAGCCCGTATCCCCGAACATCAGGGCTTCGCAAAACCTTTTTATATTCTATCTCAGAAAACCTTGTCCCCCAGATATTCCTTTCAACAATATCTACTAAAATATCCCTATGACAAGCAAATGCAGCAGAGGCAACCTTCTCCTTTCCATCCATTCCAATGGCAATAGTGAGCTTATTCACTGCCTCCTGCATATCCTTTCTCAACCTGTCCCTCGCTGAGACAACAGAATCCATTATTGCAAAAAACTCTTTAACAAGGGACTCCCTCTTGCTCCTCAAAAGCTCAAGACCCTCTGATGCTATAGCTATCTGGTCCTTCTTTATGAGGAGGTTCATCCTTGTTGGGCTGACCTTTTCCATAGAAATACGAAATTGGCTAAAGGCTAACGGCTTTAGGCGAAAGGTTAAAATCTTCTGCCTTTTGCCCTTTACCTTTAGCCTTTAGCCCTTTGCCCTTAGCCTTATTTATAATACTTCTCCACAAACTCCTGCCTTATCCTTGTCAGACTCTCTTTCGGCAGTATATTAAACAATTCCCAGCCTAAATTCAAGGTATCTTTTATACTTCTTTCAATATTTCCCTGATTTATGAATTTATTCTCAAACTCCTCTGCAAATTTTAAGAATTTTTTGTCCATCTCGCTCAAACCTGCTTCGCCTACAATCGCTTCAAGCCTCCGCAAATCCCTTCCTTTAGCATAGGCAGCATAGAGCTGGTCAGCAACATTCCTGTGGTCTTCTCTTGTTTTTTCTTTGCCTATGCCGCGGTTCATGAGCCTTGAAAGGCTCGGAAGGGGGTCAATTGGAGGATAAATCCCCTTTCTATAAAGTTCTCTTGATAATACAATCTGGCCTTCTGTGATATAGCCTGTTAAATCAGGTATTGGGTGTGTTATATCATCATCAGGCATCGTCAATATCTGGAGCTGCGTAACAGAGCCTTTTTTGCCCTTTATCCTCCCTGCCCTTTCATATATAGTTGCCAGGTCTGTATACATATAACCAGGATAGCCCCTTCTGCCGGGTATCTCCTCCCTTGCTGCGCCAATCTCCCTCAATGCCTCGCAGTAATTAGTCATATCAGTCAGGATTACCAGGACATGCATATCATGATTAAATGCAAGAAACTCTGCTGTGGTTAATGCGCATCTTGGAGTAAGGAGCCTTTCTATTGTCGGGTCATCAGCAAGATTTAAAAATATTACTGAATTCTGTAATGCGCCGCTTCTTTCAAACTCTTCATGAAAGAATGCAGCATCCCTGAATGTAATGCCCATTGCTGCAAACACAACTGCAAAGCCCCTCCCTTCCATTCCCCCAACCTTTGCCTGCCTGAGTATCTGGCTTGCAATCTCCTTTGCAGGAAGCCCAGCGCCAGAAAAGATGGGAAGCTTCTGTCCGCGGACAAGCGTATTCAGTCCGTCAATGGTAGATATGCCGGTCTGTATAAAATCAGAAGGGTTATCCCTCGCAACAGGATTAATGGGCATACCAACAATATCGCCTCTTATTTGAGGTATTATTGGAGGAAGATTGTCAATAGGCTCGCCAATGCCATTAAACCTTCTGCCGAGCATATCTAAGGACAGGTTTAGTTTTGCTGAATATTCGCTGAACCTTACAGATGTCCCTGATACATCCATGCTCACAGTTGTCTCAAGAACCTGTATCACAGTGTATTTTTCAGACACCTCTATTACCTGGCCAGTCCTGCTCTTTGCATCAGGCAGAAGGATGGTCACCATCTCGCCAATAGACGCCTTTGGCACATCCTCCAAAAATAAAAGAGGTCCTGTAATCTTTGTTATTGTTTTGTATTCGCGTGTGATTAAGTCCATTTAATTTTTCATTTTGCAATTTGCATTTTAAATCTGCCGATTATCTCTTCTGCCCTGTCGCAGAAGCCCTCAGTCTTCATTTCCTTCATCTGCACAAGTTCATTTTTTGCAGGATGATTAAGCACATCTTCAAGAGGAGCGCCCTTTTTAAGCATTGAATCAAGCTCTTTGTAATATAATAAAAATGCCTTAAGCATCCAATACTGCTTTGCAAGCGGGCAGAAGGCGTCTGTATCTGAAAATGCATTCTGCCTTAAGAATTCCTCCCTTATCATCCTTGCCACTTCAAGTATTATCCTCTCTGAATCTGGTATGGCGTCTATTCCAACAAGCTGGACAATCTCTGAAAGCTCCTCCTCTTTTTGCAAAAGGAGCATAAGCTCATGCCTTAACTTGCTCCAGTCCTCTGCAATATTCTCTTTATACCATTCCTGAAGATATTGTATGTAAAGGCTGAAGCTCCTCATCCAGTTTACAGCAGGGAAGTGCCTCCTGTGTGCAAGGTCAGCATCAAGCGCCCACAATGCGCCTGCAATGCGCATGGAACTCTGAGTTACAGGCTCTGAAAAATCTCCGCCAGGCGGCGAGATTGCAGAAACAATTGTAATAGAGCCGTAACGTTCGTCTTTGCCGAGGCATCTTACCCTGCCGCCTCTTTCATAAAAATTTGCGAGCCTTGTTGCCATGTATGTTGGATAGCCCTCCTCACCAGGCATCTCTTCTAATCTTGATGATATCTCCCGGAGAGCCTCTGCCCAGCGTGATGTGCTGTCTGCCATTAATGCCACATTATAGCCCATATCCCTGTAATATTCGGCAATGGTAATGCCTGTATAGATAGATGCCTCACGCGCTGCAACAGGCATATTGGATGTATTTACAATAAGTACTGTCCTCTTCATTAATGGAAGCCCTGTGTATGGGTCAATGAGTTCAGGAAATTCAGTAAGAACCTCTGTCATCTCATTCCCGCGCTCACCGCAGCCGACATATACAATAATATCTGCATTTGCATATTTTGCAAGGGTCTGGTCTATTACAGTCTTGCCAGTGCCAAAACCGCCCGGGACAATTGCAGTCCCGCCTTTAGCAATTGGGAAAAGTGTGTCAAATATACGTTGGCCTGTAATAAAGGGCAGATTTGGATACAGCTTTTCTCCAAACGGCCTCGGTGTGCGCACAGGCCATCGCTGCATTAGAGAAAGTTTTTTATTGTCTTCAAGCAGACAGATTGTATCAACAACACTGAACTCACCCTCTTTTATCTCTTTAATTGCGCCTGATATTCCCGGTGGAACAAGAATCTTATGAACAATATTTTCTGTCTCCTGCACAACGCCAATAATATCGCCGGTATTTATATTCTCACCTTTTCTTACTATTGGCTTAAAATACCACTTTTTGTCCCTCGGCAAGGCAGGAACAACAACGCCCCTCGTTATAAAATCTCCCTGTCCTTCATATATCTGATACAAAGGCCGCTGAACACCATCAAATACTGTGGAGAGCAAGCCAGGCCCTAATTCTGATAAAAGCGGCTCGCCGGCGCTTATAACATCCTCGCCAATGGAAAGACCTGTTGTGTCCTCATAGACCTGCATTGTTGCAGTATCGCCCTCTAAGCGGACTATCTCAGCAAGCAGGCCAAGGCTGCCCACAATAACCCTGTCATACATCTTTGCGCCGAGCATGCCTTTGGCAACAACAGTAGGA
>CAKKRA010000012.1 GCA_919902475.1 Nitrospiria bacterium | reverse complement strand
GCGCTATGCAGAGGACATAGAAGAATATACTATAGATACAAATGACCCGCTTATTGACAGGGAGCTTGACCGATGCGTCAGGTGTTTGAGATGCGTAAGGGTCTGCGACGAGGTGCAGGGCGTAACAAATCTTACAGCATACAACAGAGGCAGCCACACAGAGATCGGGCCATTCATGGGCGGGAGCATCTTTAACTGTGAATATTGCGGCTCATGTGTTTCAATCTGCCCTGTCGGCGCATTGACAAGCAAGCTCTTTAAGTATAAGGCAAGGCCGTGGCAGACAAAGAGGACAGAGACCATATGCACATACTGCGGATGCGGATGCCAGTTTGCATTAGAGACACGGAATGGCGAGGTGCTTCGTGTTGTAACAGATTATGAGAAGGGTGTTAATGAGGGAAGCCTCTGCACCCGCGGCAGATTCGGCTACAGCTTTGTAAATAATAAAAAGAGGCTTGCAACGCCGTTAATAAAGACAAATACCAAGCTTGAGCCAACATCATGGGATGAGGCAACAGATATAATTGCAGATAGATTCAAAAAGATTATAGAGGATAATGGGCCTGACGCCATAGCAGGCATTATTACAGGCCATTGCACAAATGAGGATATATACCTTTTCCAGAAGTTCATGAGGCTTGCCATTGGCACAAATAATGTAGACAGCGCTGCAAGATATGGTTATGTAAATGCAATGAGCGCTATAAAGCAGGTTATTGGCAATAAGAGATTTGAGGCGTCCTTAGATGATGTTGCAAATGCGGATGTGATACTCTCAATCTGCTCAAATATAACAGAGGTGAATCCTATAGCAGGATTAAAGGTGAGGAGGGCTGCAAAGAGAGGCGCTGAGCTGATTGTTGCAGATGTCAGAGATACAGATATCACCAAATTTGCCGCACAAAATCTGATAATAAAATCTAATTCAGAGAGATGGTTTATTCACGGCCTTATCAAGGCAGTTGTTGAGGAAGAGTTGTATGATAAGAAGGTTTACAAAGAGCATAAAAAATTCATTGATAATCTCAACAGCGCATTAAAGGGGCTTTCGTTTGAGGAGATTGAGGAAAAACCCGGCATCAGCGAAAAGGATATTGTTCAGGCAGCAAAGGTATATTCAAAGGCAAAGAAGGGTGTAATAATCCTTGGACAGGGGATTACGCATCAGCAAGACGGATATAAGAGCTCCCTGAATATTTTAGACCTCTGCATTATAACAGGTAATATAGACAGCAAGGGAACAGCCATTCTGCCGTTGTGCGATGAGAATAATGAATACGGCGCATTAGAGATGGGTGCAGCGCCTGAGTTTCTGCCTGGATTCTTGAATGCAGGCGATGCAAAGCACAGGGATATTATCTCAAAGATATGGGATAAAAAGATACCTTCTAAAAAGGGCATGACTATTTCTGAGATATTTAATGGCATATTAAAAGGAAAGGTAAAGGCGCTGTATATAATCGGCGAGAATCCTGCCGGGACATTTCCGCAGAAGTCTGAATTCTACGAGGCCCTGCAAAAGCTGGATTTACTTGTGTGTCAGGATTTATTCCCAACAGCAACATGCGAGCTTGCTGATATTGTGCTTCCTGCTGCATCATTTGCAGAAAAGGACGGCACATTTACAAATATGGAGGGACGCGCGCAGAAGATTAAGGCTGCGATTAATCCTATTGGAGAGTCAAGACCTGACTGGCAGATATTCTCTGCCTTATCTGAGAAGATGGGTTATCCAATGGATTATGATGATGCAGATGCAATATTAAAAGAAATAGCGCAGGTTGTTGAGGGGTGTGGGTTAGAAGAGGAAAAAGATGCAATAGGGGATTATGTAAAAATTTCTCTCAAGGATTTAAAGTCAATGTACGAAAGGAAAGAGGAAAAGGCGCCGACAAAATTTCCATTTAAGCTGATGCTCGGACCTGTCCTCTTTCATTCTGGAAAACTGAGCGGTTATTCTGAAGGCCCTGTAAGAATCCTTCCAGAGGGAAGGCTTAAGATAAATTCAAATGACGCTGACAGGCTCGGCATCATAGAAGGCGACAGGGCATTATTAAAGAATGTAAATGGAGAGGTTAAGGTAAAGGTAGAGATTACTGACAGGATGCCAGAAGGGTTATTGTTTTATCCTGAGCACTTTATGTACCCTGCTGTAAGGAATCTGTGCGATATAGATATTGATAAAGATACAAAGGCGAATTATTTTAAAACTGCCTATATTGCAGTAGAAAGGCATGTGCCGGAGCATTAACAACTTAATTCACCCTCCCCTTAATCCCCTCCCGTCAAGGGAGGGGAGAAAAAAGTTCCCTCTCCCCTTGCGGGAGAGGGTTAGGGTGAGGGGGATATAAAAGTTAATTTTTAATTTTGTATAAATATGGATATTAATCTCATAATCAATTTAACAGTGATATTAGTGACCATCGGCGTGGTGATGGGTACTGTGCTAACAGTTGTGCCGTTACTTACCCTTTTGGAGCGCCGTGTCCTCGGCTTTATGCAGGACAGGCTTGGCCCGAATCGTGTCGGGCCTTTCGGCATTTTGCAGCCCTTTGCAGATGGTATAAAGCTTTTTTTAAAAGAGATTATTATCCCTTCTGCATCAAATAAGATTATCTTTATAGCAGCGCCTGTAATCACAATGATACCTGCTTTAATATCCTTTGCAGTAATACCATTTGGCAGGGATTTTAAGCTGCACCTTGAATTATTCGGCATTACAATTGACAGGACAATTCATCTGTATATTACAGATTTGAATATCGGCATTCTATATATATTTGCATTAGGCTCTATCGGGACTTACGGCGTGATCCTCGGCGGCTGGGCGTCAAACAGCAAATATGCCTTTCTCGGCGCCATGCGCTCTGCAGCGCAGATGATTAGCTATGAGCTTTCGCTTGGTCTTTCTACTGTCGGCGTTATTCTTCTTACCGGCTCTTTATCAATGGTAGATATTGTTAATGCCCAGGCAAAACACTGGTTCATTATATATCAGCTCCCTGCATTTATATTATTCATTATATCCGGTGTTGCAGAGACAAACAGGGCTCCATTTGACCTTCCAGAGGCAGAGAGCGAGCTTGTTGCAGGCTTTCATACAGAGTACAGCGGAATGGGCTTTGCATTTTATTTCCTTGCAGAGTACGCAAACATGATAATGATATCAAGCATTGCAACAATACTATTCTTCGGCGGCTGGCAGCCTTTATTTGAATTTAAGAGCTCATTTGAGCTAATTAATATTATTCAGCCTGTGATGTGGTTCTGTGCAAAGGTATTCTTTTTCCTGTTCTTTTATATATGGCTAAGGGCTACATTGCCGAGGCTGAGATATGACCAGTTGATGAATCTTGGATGGAAGTATCTTATACCATTGTCAATTATTAATGTTGCTGTTACTGGGATTGTAATGTATATAGTAAAGACATGATTAATTTTTTAAAGAACATACTTTTTATAGATATTATAATGGGACTCCTTTTGACCCTTAAGCACTTTTTTATGTTTAAGGGCAAAAGAGGGGTAACCATTGAGTATCCTGATGAAAAGAGGCCTTTGCCTGACGGTTACAGGGGGCTGCTCTGTTTGAGGAGAAAGGATGACGGCTCTGAAAGATGCGTTGGCTGCACACTGTGCGAGGCATACTGTCCGTCAAAGTGCATTACAGTTGTGAGCGCTGGTTCAGAAATAGACCCTATGAAGAGATATGCAAAGTTCTATCAGATAGATATTACAAAGTGCGTTTTTTGCGGCTACTGTGTTGACGCATGTCCTGTAGAGGCGCTGGCAATGACAAAGAGGTATGAGCTTTCTCAATACGAAAAGGGAGCGATTGCTATGACAAAGGATAAACTTCTTGAGATTGGCGATGAAGACTATCCATGGAGGAAGGATTGATACTTAATCTCTTATTCTTTTATTTTGCAGCAGTGATTGTAATAAGCGCGCTCTTTGTAATAATAAAGAGGAATGCATTCCACAGCGCTATTGCGCTTTTGGTTACGCTCATCCATATTGCAGGTATATTTGTATTGCTAAACTCAGAATTCCTTGCTGCTGTGCAGATACTTGTTTATGCCGGCGCAATATTGGTAATGATTATATTCGTTCTTATGTTCTTAAATGTTACACAGAGATACAGGATGTTCAACAGGCAGAAGTTTATTGCCTTCTTAATGGGTATTATTCTTGTTGGAGAGGTGTTGTATGTAATCTCAGTGTCTGCAATAAAAGGGCCAAAGGGCGGCTTTAATATTGCCAAGATGCTGTCAGAAGGCAATACACAGGCAATTGGAAGGATACTTTATACAGAATATCTCTTTCCATTTGAGGTGGCGTCAATAATATTGCTTGTGGCAATGATAGGGGCAATCGTGTTGGCAAAGAAAGAGATATAAAAAAAGACCCCCTCACCTTTATCCTCTCCCCAAGGGGGAGAGGAAATAGAAATAATAACCCTCTCCCCTCTGGGGAGAGGGAAGGGTGAGGGGGCAGAAGGAATTAAGTGAGGTTACTATGATACCTTTACATTATTATTTGATACTTGCTGCAATATTATTCATAATTGGCATGGTTGGCGTTCTTGTAAGGAGGAATTTCCTTACAGTGCTGATGTCCATAGAGCTTATGCTGAATGCTGTTAATATCAACTTTGTCGCCTTTGCCCATTATATGGATTCTATGACAGGAAGAATATATGTATTCTTTATTATGACTGTTGCAGCAGCAGAGGCTGCAATCGGCCTTGCAATATTGATCTCTGCGTACAGAAATACAGGAACTACCTTTGTTGATGAGATAAGCTCCCTAAAGGGATAAGGATAGAAGGGATAAGTATATAAATGGAAACTATAATTTCTATAAAACCGCTGCTTGCAATCCTCGTTTCCACTGTTGCTGCTTTTTTTATAATGCTGACAGGCGAGAAAAGGCCTAACCTGAGGGAATCATGGTCTGTGGCAGCAGGTGTGATAAAATTTCTGATTGTGGTGTCAATGGTTCCTGTTATCCTTGAGGGAAAGACAATAGAATATACCCTTTTACACATCCTGCCTGGGATTGATATCAAGTTCAGGGCAAATGCCTTTAGCATCCTATTTGCATTAGGCGCCTCATTTCTCTGGATACTTACAACTTTTTACTCTATAGGCTACATGCGGCCGATTAAGGCGCATTCCCAGACAAGATTTTTTGTATGCTTTGCCATTGCGCTTACAGCTACAATGGGTGTGGCATTTTCTGCAAACCTGTTTACCATGTTTATATTCTACGAAGGCCTGACCATAATTACATATCCGCTTGTCGGGCACAAGGAGGATGCTGAATCGCTGAAAGGCGCCAGAAAGTATGCCATATATCTACTCGGCGCTGCAAAGGTGTTTCTCATTGCAGCCATTATCTTAACATATAATCTTGCAGGCACGCTTGAATTTTCAAATGGCGGTCTTTTCCCGGCTGCTGTCAGGGCAGAGCATCCGGTATTGCTTAGCATTATATTCATACTTTTTCTCTTTGGGTTTGCAAAGAATGCTGTAATGCCGCTTCATGGCTGGCTTCCTGCTGCAATGGTGGCGCCGACCCCTGTTAGCGCGCTCCTCCATGCTGTGGCAGTTGTAAAGACAGGCGTCTTTACAACCTTAACAGTGATATTTTATGTCTTTGGCATCGGCCTTTTGAAAGAGCTTGGCGTAAATGTTGTTGCCATATTCTTTGCCTCGTTTACAATAGTTATGGCATCTGTTATTGCACTGAGCCGTGACAACCTCAAGGCAAGGCTTGCCTTTTCTACAATCAGCCAGCTCTCTTATATTATCCTTGGCGCAGCGCTATTAACCCCAAGCGGTATTATAGGCGGCGTTTCGCATATAACAATGCACGCATTTGCAAAGATTACCCTGTTCTTTTGCGCAGGCTCTCTGTATATATCATCGCACAAAACAGAGATCAGCCAGTTAAGCGGTATTGGCAAGAAGATGCCGTGGACAATGACAGCATTTGCCATCGGCACATTAAGCATGATCGGCGTTCCTTCTGTCGGAGGATTTATAAGCAAATGGAATCTGGTAATCGGCTCATTAGAGGCTAAAAATATTATGGTGCTTGCCGTGCTTCTTGCAAGCACACTACTGAATACAGCATATTTTGCCCCTATTGTTTTTAAGGCATTCTTTGAAAAGGAGCATATTGAGAAGGGGCGCCACGAGCACCACGAGGATATTAAAGAGAATCCTTTTATGGTTGTTCCGTTATGCTTAACTGCTGCTGCAACTATAATACTTGGATTGTATCCTGATTTTATAATAAGCCTTGCAAAAGAGGTAATTAAATGAATCTAAAAAAATACATAGAAAATCCAAAGGGCGCGAAAAAGATTAAAGCGATATTCTATATAATCATTATCCTTATCGTCCTATTTGAGGTCAGCATAAGGCTGACTTCTGAACATGCAGCAGAGCACTTCTTTGGCGATAAGATATGGGGCTTCTGGTCA
>CAKKRA010000011.1 GCA_919902475.1 Nitrospiria bacterium | reverse complement strand
CTCTTTTATAAGGGATTTATCTAAGTAGCGGATATTTGTCTTTTCTATATTTACAATCCTCGGATCATTTCTAAGCTTCCATGCAAGCAGGCCATAGCCAACATCCACAGCATATACCTTTTTTGCGCCTGATCGCAGAAGACAGTCTGTAAAGCCGCCTGTTGATGCGCCGATATCAATACAGACCTTATCTTTTACATCTACCTTAAATTCTAAGATCGCCTTCTCAAGCTTTATTCCGCCCCTGCTTACATATTTTATTTCCTCGCCAACAATTCTGATGTCAGCGTCTGAATCTATCAATGCGCCTGCTTTATCTATCTTCTGGCCGTTGACCAAAACCTTGCCTGCCATAATCAATGCACGGCTGGATTCTATAGTTGAGGCAAAGCCTGTATCAAACAAAAATTTATCAAGACGAACCTTTGCCATTTACCTCTGCTGCACATGGGAATTATCATACACACCTGCAAAAATTTCTTTCACACTTTGATAAATCCCATCACTGTCAAGGCCGTATTTCTGCCTTAAAATCTTCTGCGTCCCATGTTCAATGTATTTATCAGGAAGACCGAGCCTCTTTACCTTTATTTTAATATCCTCTTCTGAAAGAAGCTCAAGCACTGCACTTCCAAAGCCGCCTGACAAAGAATGTTCCTCAATAGTTATAATCCCCTTCACCCTCCCTGCTATATCCACAATCAATTCTTTATCAAGGGGCTTTACAAATCTGGCATTCATAACAGCAACCGAGATGCCCTCCTCCCTCAGTCTTGATGCAGCATCAAGGGCAGGATACACTGTATTTCCAATGGCAATGATTGCCACATCATCACCATCTAATATAATCTCTCCCTTTCCTATCTCAATCCTTTTTAAATCTCTATCCAGAGAGACACCCATGCCCTCTCCCCTCGGATAGCGGATGGCAATCGGACCGTTATGGTTTACTGCTGTATAGAGCATGTGCTGAAGTTCATTCTCATCCTTAGGCGCCATTATCACCATATTCGGAATATGCCTGAGATAAGCAATATCAAAAGCGCCGTGATGTGTAGGACCGTCCTCTCCAACGATGCCAGCCCTGTCCATTGCAAAGACAACAGGCAAATTCTGAAGGCATACATCATGGACAATCTGGTCATAGGCGCGCTGCAGGAATGTAGAATATATTGCAACAACAGGTTTGAAGCCCTTTGTTGAGAGGCCTGCTGCAAAGGTTACTCCGTGCTGCTCTGCAATGCCAACATCATAAAATCTGTCTGGGAATTCTTTTGTGAACCTGTCCAGTCCTGTGCCTTCAGGCATTGCTGCAGATATGGCAATTACTTTTTTATCCTCTCTTGCAATCCTTATTATTGTATCACCAAATATCTTTGTATAAGAAGGAACAGGGCTCTTCTTTCTTGCCTCTCCTGTTTCTATATAAAATGGCGGAGGACCATGGAAGAATGCAGGGTCTTTTTCCGCAAACTTATAACCCTTGCCCTTCTTTGTTACAACATGTATTAATATCGGCTCTGACAGCTTCTTGATGTTCTCAAAGGTGTTTATTAGGTGATCTATGCGGTGGCCGTCAATAGGACCGACATAATTAAAACCCATCTCTTCAAAGAGCATCCCTGGCGCAATCAGACCCTTAACAGATTCCTCTGCCACCTTTGCTGCTTTCAACATGGACTCGCCGATCTTAGGTATATTTTTTAAGATATGCTCTGTCTCTTTCTTCACCCTTGTATAAAACTGGCCTGTCATGATGCGGTTCAGGTATGCAGACAGGGCGCCAACATTTTTGGATATGGACATCTCATTGTCATTCAGGATAACAATAATATCCTTTTTCAGATGCCCTGCCTGATTCAATGCCTCGAAGGCAAGGCCTGCTGTCATTGAACCGTCGCCTATTACTGCAATAACTTTATAATTCTCACCAAGAAAATCCCTTGCAACTGCCTTTCCAAGTGCAGCAGATATAGATGTGCCGCTGTGCCCGACATTAAAGACATCGTATCTGCTCTCCTCC
Source organism: Nitrospiria bacterium (assembly GCA_919902475.1). Taxonomy (GTDB): domain Bacteria; phylum Nitrospirota; class CAKKRA01; order 9FT-COMBO-42-15; family 9FT-COMBO-42-15; genus 9FT-COMBO-42-15. The sequence goes on along the minus strand of CAKKRA010000011.1, from coordinate 4,204 downwards.
CTTCTTGGAAATCCGCTTATTCCGTTAAACTGCCTGAGTGTATGAAAGGCCTCTCTCCTCCCTGTAAGGATTTTATGCGTATATGCCTGATGACCCACATCCCAGATAATCTGGTCATGGGGTGCGTTAAAAACATAATGAAGTGCAACAGAAAGCTCTACTGAACCAAGATTGGATGCAAGGTGGCCGCCGTTTTTAGAGACAACATCAATAATTGTCTCCCTGATTTCATCTGCAAGACGCGGGAGGTCATTCCTATCTATCTTTTTTAAATCTTCAGGAGAATCTATTTTTTCTAACAAACCCATAATGCTAATTCTTCCTCTCTACTATATATCTTGCAATCTCCCTCAACGGCTCTGCCTTATCGCCAAGAGTGGAAATTGCCTCAATTGACTTGTCAATTAACCCTTTTGCCAGCTTCTTTGATTCGCTGATTCCGATAACAGATGGATATGTCACCTTCTCCTTTGCAATATCGCTCCCAACATCCTTTCCAATCTCATCTTTGCTGCCCTCAATATCAAGGACATCATCCGCTATCTGAAATGCAAGGCCAATCGCTTCGCCGTATCTTGTTAACGCAGACAACGCGTCTTTAGACGCATTGCCTGCAATTGCGCCAATACAAACTGATGCCCTGATTAATGCGCCTGTCTTATGTATATGTATATACTCAACCTCAGGAAGGTTGACCTCCTTGCCAGACGCCTGAATATCTGCTGCCTGTCCCCCTACCATACCTGCGCTTCCGGATGCAGAGGAGAGCCTCTTTATGATAGAAAGCAAGGAATCTGAATCAAGCCTTTTATTTAATCCCTTGTCAGAGAGCAGATCAAATGCAAGTGTAAGAAGCGCATCCCCTGCAAGAATGGCAATTGCCTCGCCATACATCTTATGATTTGTAGGCCTTCCCCTGCGATAATCATCATTATCCATTGCAGGAAGGTCATCGTGTATAAGTGAATATGTATGGATAAGCTCAATGGCAGATGCAACTGGCATCACTGTATCAATATCGCCGCCAACTGCCTCGCAAGAGGCAATACATAAAATAGGCCTTACCCTCTTGCCGCCTGCGAATAGGCTGTAGCGCATTGCCTCGTGAAGGGCCTTGGGATGGACATCAGCCTTTGGAAGATAGTCATCAAGAAACTTATCAACCAATCTTTTCTTTTCTTTTAAATGCTCCTTTAAATCCAAGGCTACCATCAAACCTCTTCTGCATTCTCCATCTGAAAGGACTTAAGTATTTTATTGCCATTCTTATCCTTTAATAAAATCTCCACCTTTTTCTCTGCCTCATCAAGCCTCTTTAAACAAATTTGATAGAGCTTTACCCCTTCTTCAAAAAGCTTAATGGAATCATCAAGAGACAAATTTCCTGCCTCAAGTTTATTCACAATCTCCTCAAGCCTTTTTACTGCAGATTCAAATCTTATCTCTTTCAAAAAATATCTCCCTGTTTTGTTACCATACATTAACAAAAAGGGCTTGTGGTGTCAAGAGGTATGAAATGATGGAGTTATAACGATATGGCCTATTTTAAGATGTTGGTAAACTCCTGAGATTGAGTGTTGATATTGGAGAAAACGCATAAGGCGCTATACATATCTTGATCCTAAAACTTATATTTCAAGACCCGCCCCTCTTGTTTGCCGATAATGCAAATTTAAAGTGGCAGTTTAAATATGCGTTAAACATCTTCTCATCCTCGGCAGCCTTACACAAAGTCTGTCATCCTTAAGAGTTATCCATCTTGACCAATAAGCATTACGGTAATCCTACAGTCTCATCATGCCTTTCCCAGTAATCAATAATACTACCCTTTACTTCCTTGACATTTAGTTGAAGTTTGATAGAATTATAATAATTAAAAATTCTTGCAACCAGATAACAATAGTGGTTAGTTATGGCTATAATAACCATCAACTAAAACTTATAAGGAACCAGACCATGAACCAAATTGTTATTCGCTATCAGGATGGCCATATTATGAAGGGCGTTACAAACGACTTCCTGCCAGCAAAAGACCGCTTCCACCTTATCCCGTTTGATAGCGCCCCTAACAGCAAGCCTCTGGAGATTGTTGTTGCAGACCTAAAGGCCATATTCTTTGTAAAGGACTTTGACGGAAATGCCAAACACAAAGAAGTGAAGCAGTTTGACCCGTCTAAACCTGCGCCTGGGCGCAAGATCCGCGTGGTTTTTAAGGACGGCGAGGTAATAGTGGGAATCACGCAGGGTTACCAGCCGGAACGGCCATGTTTTTTTGTGCTTCCTGCAGATGGTCAGTCCAACAATGAACGTTGCTTTGTAGTCGCATCTGCAACACGCGAGGTAACATTTCTTTAGCAGGCTGTTGAAAAAACCATCAACAGCCTTGATTACACAGATTAGGAAAAATGATTACACAGATATTTATAGGAGCTCTAATCTGTGTAATCTGATCTTTTATCGGTGTAATCAAAGATTGTTAAGTTCTTCAACAATCTGTTAGCTAACAACGTATATCAAACTATAGTAGTCAGCACAGTATACAAAAACACAAAAGCCCGTCTCATTTTTAAATTTAGACGGGCTTTATTTATCAACTATAAAAATCTTTAGCTCTTTGCTGCACCTTCACCTGACGTAGCAGTCTGCACCTCTGCTGCTGCTGCTGCTTTAGCAGCAATTGACTCCTTACCCGGGACAAAAAACCTTTCCTTTTCAACAAACCTTGCTGCCTTGCCGCTTCTGCCTCTTAGGAAATAGAGCTTTGCCCTTTTTACACGATTGCTTTTTACAACATCAATCTTTTCTATTTTCGGCGAGTGAATAGGAAACACCCTTTCAACACCAACACCGTACGAAACCTTTCTTACAGTAAAGGTCTCTCTGTTCATGCTTCCGTCCTTTGCAATTATTATCCCTTCAAAGACCTGTATCCTCTCTTTATCTCCCTCAACAACCTTAATATGGATCTTCACATCATCCCCGATATTAAAGGCAGGAACATCCTTTTTCATATTCTGCCTTTCTATTCTTTCAATCAAATTCATCTTCCAACCTCCTCGCCTAATAGTCTATCTAAAATTATTGACGCCGCAGAGCGTACAGACAGATGATTATAGTCTGCCCCTCCTCTAATCGGCTTTAAAATATAGTCTGCTGAATTCATAACCCTTTTTGCTAAGCCCCATCCTGTGCCAAAGAGAATCAGATATGCTGATTCATCCTTCCAGATCCTCTCCCTCAGCTTAACATAATCAATGGAGCCTTTAAATATCCTTGCATCTGTTGTAATTATCTTCGGCTGAATTTTATGCTTCCTGGCAATATCAGCTTTTACACTCTTTAAATCCGGCGCTATGGATACAATCTTTAATGCCTCTTTTCTTGTCGGATTATACCCCGCTCCAAAGCCCTCTGTCCAGTGGTTAATGATCCTTTCACATAACCTCTTTTGCGCCTCAATCGGCATTACTATATAAAATCCTGATACATCGTATGTCCTTGCTAATCTCGCTATATCATGTATGTCAAAGCTTGTTACTGCTGTTGTTACTATCTTTTTATTCTTATTATAAATCGGATAATGAATCAGCGCAATATATAAATTAGGCCTTCTTTTTAACCTCATTCAGAATCTTTTTGTCCTCATCTGTAAGTTTCATCTTTTCTAATAAGTCAGGCCTCTTGTAGTATGTATTTTTAATAGCCTGCATCCTCCGCCATTTTCTTATCTCCTCATGATTTCCTGACAGAAGAACCTCCGGAACATTCATTCCTTTATAGTCAGGAGGCCTCGTGTATTGAGGATAATCAAGGATGAAATCTGCAAAGGAATCGTGTCTTGCGGAATCTTCATCGCCGAGCACTCCTGGAATCAATCTGACCGCAGCATCTATTATAACCATTGCAGGAAGCTCGCCGCCTGTCAGTATATAATCTCCAATAGAAATCTCATCATCAACAAAACTATACAAAGTTTCATATTCAAAAAGCGGAACACCGGTAACTTCCTCTTCTATAATAATTCTCATAGCTTCCTGTAGATTTTCTAAACGAACCACAGGATCCATCGATACTAAACTCAAGTCAATCATTGCATCCACTTTAGCATTGGAATAATTACCAACATTGAAAGCGCCATCACTATGAACAATGACATTCAAAAAATCAGAACATAAAAGACAAATCTTTCAAAGAAAATCAAGGA
>CAKKRA010000010.1 GCA_919902475.1 Nitrospiria bacterium | reverse complement strand
AGATGGGAGAAAGGTTCTTTCCAACATTGTTTCATCTCAGATAGATATTCATAACAAATACGGCGGTTTTGTGCCTGAGCTTGCATGAAGGAGGCATATTGAGATAATAAACCCAATTGTTGCAGAGGCTCTTGATAAGGCAAATGTAAAGCTTACTGATATCAATGCTATTGCTGTAACAAACGGCCCAGGGCTTATTGGCGCGCTTATTGTCGGCGCATCTTTTGGCAAGGCATTGGCATACTCGCTTAATATACCATTAATTGCAGTAAATCACCTTGAGGCGCACATCTTTGCAATAGGCTTAGAGATATCTGAATTGCCATTCCCTTTTGTTTGCCTTCTGGTCTCCGGAGGCCATACGAGCCTTTATCTTGTAGAGGATTACGGCAGATACGAAGAACTCGGCAGGACCCATGACGATGCTGCTGGTGAGGCTTATGATAAGGTAGCGAAGATGCTTAATTTGGGCTATCCCGGCGGTCCTGTTATAGATAGATTGGCTTTAAAGGGTAGTCCCAATGCCTTTAATTTTCCGAGGGCATTAAAAGATTCTCTTGATTTCAGCTTTAGCGGTTTAAAGACTGCTGTAATGGAATATGTAAAGGGAATGAAGGTAGCCGGGCTTGTGGAGAAGATAAATCTTTCTGATGTTTCTGCGAGCTTTCAGCAGGCAGTAGTTGATGTATTGGTATCAAAGGCTATCAGTTCAGCAAAAAAAAACGCTTCAAAGCATATTGTTATAGCTGGTGGTGTTGCAGCAAATAGCCAATTGCGAAGGGAACTGAAAGAAAAGGCAGCAAAGGAAGGCCTTGAGGTTCACATCCCTTCGCATATTTATTGCACAGACAATGCTGCAATGATTGCAGGCATTGGTTATCAAAAACTTATAAGAAGCAAGATTGCTGAATTAGATTTAAACCCACAGGCAGATTTGGCGCTTTTAAATTGGGGTTAACTATATTACCCTCCTGCATCAATCGAAAACTTCAGGGTCTTTTTGTAGCCCCCAATGAATTCTATCTCTACTTCCCATTCAGTGGTTATATGCAGCCTGCCTTCCTCTCTTTTGATAATTATATCCTCTTTTTCCAGAGGCAAATTTAGTTCTTTCGCCTTATTATACAAGTCATTTAATATGTTTTCGTCTTTAATAACCTTGGCAGCGCTAATCTTTGCACCGGCAAGATCCCTGAAGCTGAGATAATTCAGATAGTGAGGTAAAAGCGTGTAGCTCAGATAAATTGCTGTTATAACCGCCAGAATAAAAAATATCCCGATAATTTTGGAATTACCGTATGAATTTGTTATAATATTGTTGTTTTTGTTCATTTTGTATAGTTATTATAATAGTCTTTTTAGGTGTGTGATTATAAAACTTTTTTAGCTCAAAGAAAAGCAAAATCTTTTTCCTTGACAAAAGAGGGGGGGGTTAAGTATAATTCCACAGCCTAACTCTAAGATATATCAGGAAAATTTAAATAAATTAAGGGATTAGAGGATGCTGATTAAGTTAAAAGATATACCTGAGGAGGGGCTTCATTTAAAATATAAGGAGAATCCTGAGCAGCTCTCTGTATCCGGGTATGTTAATAAGGATATAGAGATAGACGCACATATTATTAAAAATGCAGATGATATATTTATAAACGGCAGTATAGAAGCAGAATTGACAATGGAGTGCAGCCGCTGCCTGAAGGTATTTACAGTTACAATTAATCCCAATTTTTCTGTTAATTATATGCCTGCCTTAGAAGGCTTTGATGAAGAGGAGCTTGAGCTGAATAAGGCAGATATGGAAATAGGGTTTTACAAAGGCGGCACCTTTGAGCTTGATGATTTGATTAAAGAGCAGATTGTTCTGTCCGTGCCAATGCAGCCTTTGTGCAGTCTGTCGTGTAAAGGAATCTGCCCGGTTTGCGGCCAGAATCTTAATATAAAGGGGTGCAATTGCGGGCAGGAGAATATAAAACCACAGTTTGCAGTTTTAAAGAATTTATTAAAGAAATAGTTAGGAGGAATTTAAAAAATGGGAAATCCAAAACATAAAATATCAAAAGCAAGGAGAGACAAGAGGCGGACGCATAAATATTTAAGCGCTCCGACATTAGTTGCCTGTCCAAAGTGCAGCGAGCCAAAGCTGCCCCATCGCGCCTGTATCAATTGCGGGACCTATAAAGATAAAGAGGTAATTCTGATTAAAGAGGCCCAGCAGGCTTAAGATAAAACCGTCATTATTTAATAAACCCCGTTAGAAAGCTCGGTAGAGCTTTAAATTCCTACCTTCGCTGTTTTTTTTATGCCGAAGAGGCTGGTTTTTTTTAACGGGGCAAACAGGAGAGACATGAAGATTGCTTTAGATGCGATGGGCGGAGATCGCGCCCCTGCAGCTATAGTTGAGGGGGCGGTCCTTGCAGCAAAAGAATATGACGTTGCATTAATCCTTGTTGGAGACAGGGACGCAGTCTCTTCAGAGCTTGCAAAGTATAATACCGAAGGCTGTTCTATTTCCATTACTCATGCCTCACAGGTTGTTGACATGCATGATACGCCTTCTATGGTTATCAGGAAGAAGAGGGACTCTTCTATCTGGGTTGCAACAAAGCTTGTGAAGGATAAAGAGGCTGTTGCTGTTATTAGTGCAGGTAATACAGGCGCTGCAATGGCAGCGGCATTTTTTGTATTAGGCCCGATCAAAGGCGTAGAGAGGCCTGCAATAGCGACGCTCCTTCCAACCATATCCGGCACAACCATTATGATTGATGTTGGCGCTAATGTGGACTGCAAGGCTGAACACCTGTTTCAGTTCGGAATAATGGGTGATATCTATGCAAAGTATATATACAAGAAAACAAGTCCAAGGATAGGGCTTTTAAGCATAGGTGAAGAGGCGACAAAAGGCAATGAGGTTACAAAAGAGGCATTCGGCTATTTAAAAGAGGCAGATATCAATTTTATCGGCAATGTAGAGGGAAGGGATGTTTATCAGGGTAATGCGGATGTTATTGTATGCGACGGCTTTATCGGTAATGTAGCATTGAAGATCAGCGAGGGCCTTGCAGATGCCATTGGCAAGATGCTAAAAAAGGAGATTGCAAATACAAGATTCGGCAGACTGGGGTATATGTTTTTAAAGCCGGCCTTCACCAATTTCAGGAAGAGGGTTGATTATTCAGAATACGGCGGAGCGCCTCTTCTTGGTGTTAATGGCATATCTATAATATCTCATGGCAGGTCATCTCCAAAGGCAATAAAGAATGCAATTAAAGTAGCAAAGGAATTCCATGAAAGCAAGGTTATAGAACATATCCAGAGCGATATCTTAAAGAGCGTGAATATATACAAAAAGAAGAAGAATTCCAATATAAAGAGGGGCTCTGCATAAAGATGCAAAGGTCGCGGATAATCGGGACAGGCGCCTATGCCCCTTCCAGGGTTCTTACAAATTTTGACCTTGAAAAGATGGTCAATACCTCTGATGAATGGATAATGGAGCGGACAGGGATAAGGGAGAGGAGGGTTGCAGCAGAGGATGAGGCAACATCTGATCTCTCTATTAAGGCAGCTAATAATGCCATTGAAATGGCAGGCATAAAACCAGAGGCCATTGACATTATAATTGTCGGGACAGTCACGCCTGACATGTTCTTTCCATCAACAGCAAGCATTGTACAAAATAAGATTGGCGCAAAGAATGCAGTGGCATTTGATATATCTGCTGCCTGCTCAGGCTTTATCTATGCCTTGTC
>CAKKRA010000009.1 GCA_919902475.1 Nitrospiria bacterium | reverse complement strand
CTGGATGAGACTGAGGCCTATTTCGAGACCTTAGAGTCAATTGATGACGACTTCAGTAATTATTTTTCTCAAGCCGCCTCTTCCTTATAATCGCATCTTGCTGCAATACACTTTACTGAGGAAAAAGAATCTAAAACTTTCTCTTGAACATAAAAAAGAGAAGGGTTATACTTCTTTTCATGCGGACAGCATATTTTGACTGTTTCTCCGGCATAAGCGGCGATATGACGCTCGGCGCATTGATTGATGCTGGCCTGAGCATTAAGGAATTAAAATCCCATCTTTCAAAACTTCCGATTGATAATTACGATATTATTGCAAAGAAGGTAAAAAAGAACGGAATTGCTGCAACAAAGGTGGATGTGATTGTAAAAGTTAGGCAGAGAGAGCGCAGGCTTTCTGATATAAAAAAAATAATAAACAATAGCAGGCTTGACAAGACAATCAAAGCAAAAGCAATCAGCGTCTTTGAAAGGCTGGCAAAGGCAGAGGCAAAGGTTCACAAGACAAGTGTAAACAATGTTCATTTTCACGAGGTCGGCGCAATAGATGCCATTGTTGATATAGTTGGCGCTGTAATCGGCCTGCATCTGCTCGGCATTGAAAATATCTGCGCCTCTCCAATAAATATTGGTTCAGGTTATATTAAATCAGCCCACGGAATCCTTCCTGTCCCGGGTCCTGCAACAGCAGAGCTTTTAAAAGGCATACCTGTCTATTCCACTGATACAAAGATGGAGCTGACAACGCCAACAGGCGCTGCTATTATCAGCACACTTTCAAAGGACTTTGGGCCAATGCCAAAAATGGATATTAAGGCTATCGGTTATGGCGCAGGCACATTCAGCTCGCCTGATATGCCGAATCTGCTGAGAATATTTATCGGTGAGATGAAAAATCCTGCAAAGGAAGAAAATACCATCCTGCTTGAGACAAACATAGATGACATGAACCCGCAGATATACGAATATGTAATGGAGAGGCTCTTTGTATCAGGCGCATTGGATGTTTATCTTACACCTATCATAATGAAAAAGGGAAGGCCGGCAGCAATGCTGAGCGTGCTATCAAAAAGAGATGATGCAAAAAAGCTGTCAGATATTATTTTTAGAGAAACAACATCCATTGGCCTTCGGGTTCAGGAAATAGGAAGGATAAAGGCGGAGAGAGAGATTAAAGAGATAAAGACAAAATATGGAAATGTGCGCGTGAAGATAGCCTTTGATGATAAAGAGATGCTCGGCATAAACCCTGAATACGAGGACTGCAAAAGGATTGCTGTTAAAAAGGGGATACCGTTAAAAAAGGTAATTGAGGAGATTAAGAAAGAAGCTGACAGAATTCTAAAATGAAGATCAGCGGCAATAAATATAACAGGATGGAATTTGCAGGCGCATTTGGCGACTTAGGAACTTTCATACCCTTTGTTGTTGGCTATATTACCATCAACAAGATGGACCCTCTCGGCATTCTTCTTTCGTTTGGCCTGTTTAAAATCTTTGCCGGGCTCTATTTCAAGACACCCATGCCAATTCAGCCTATGAAGGCAATCGGCGGCGCTGCTATTGCAAACCCTGAGCTTATCACACATGGCATGATATGGGGTTCCGGTATTTTTACCGGGCTTCTCTGGCTGATAATGGGAATAAGCGGAGCCATTGACATACTTGCAAGGATCACAAAGAAGCCTGTTGTAATCGGCATAATGCTCGGACTTGGGTTTTCATTTATCTATGACGGGATAAAAATGATAACTGCTGAACCTATTATAGGCATTATTGGCGCTGTAATAACATTTTTATTCCTTACAAATACAAGATTCCCTGCAATGCTCCTCCTTCTTTTATTTGGCATAATCATATCCTTTATCCGCACCCCTGAACTCTTTTCTGAGTTAATTAAAACAGGCGTGCATTTAAGGCTGCCTGAATTTGGCATCTTAAACATAGACAGAGAGGGCATGATAAAGGGGATATGGATGCTCGGCCTTCCGCAGATTCCTCTTACACTGGGGAATGCCATAATTGCAATAACAGCAGAAAACAATAGGCTCTTCCCAAATAAAAAGGTAAAGGAGAGGACAATAGCAATAGACCATGGTTTTATGAACATCTTCTCAACAGCAATCGGCGGCGTGCCGCTGTGCCATGGTGCTGGGGGCATGGCAGGTCATGTAAGGTTTGGCGCTAAAACAGGCGGCGCGCTTGTGATACTTGGAGTGATACTTGTTATTATCGGCCTCTTTTTCTCTGACTCTGTGGCTGTTCTATTTAAGATCTTTCCTGCCGGCATCTTGGGTGTCATCCTCTGCTTTGCCGGGCTTGAGCTCGCATCTGTAGCAAAGGGTATCGGCTGGGAAAGGGAAGATGCGTATGTCATGCTCGCAACAGCAGGAATCTCGCTGTGGAATATCGGCGTGGGATTTTTGGTTGGGCTGATATTGTATTATGCTATTAAATATAGGGTGGTGAAGGTGTAAGGCATATTTTGTAGGGGCGAACGGCCGTTCGCCCCTACCTTAAATATTTTTACTTATTGTCTTTCACAAAATTTGCTATATCATCTGCAACCTCTGCTGATGCAGAGTGCAAGGACGAATCCTGCGCCTCGTGTCTTATCCTTGCAACCTCCTCTTTTGTTGCAGCATCAATCAATATCAGCTCTACACCAACTGTTGGATTGCCCTGTGTCCTTGACAGAATCCCGCCTGCGCCAGGGATAAAGCTCATACCAACCTTCTTTCCGACATCGTATTCCTCAACCTTATACATGGCGCCTTTTATTATTAACTGACCTGAACCAGATACATTCTTGCCAATTCTTTTAAAAGATGTCTCAAAATCGTCCTTTAGCCCCTTCTGGATATCCTTATTTGATTTGTTAGCAATAGTGTCAAAAGACTCTATTTTTATGCTGTCATATTTCCCAAATTTTACGCCGGGTTTTAAATAAACCCATTTAACATCCTTTCCCTCTTCCATGCCCTCATAGTTTTTTATAAAACCTGTGGGATCCTTTTTCTCCTTATATTCCTTGCTCTCAACAAACTTGTCCTTTTTTGCCCATGCGTCAGCGCCAAAGAGCATCAAGACTGCCATGATTATTGATGCTGTATACAAAAACCTTTTCATAATACATCCCTCCTTATACTTATAGTTTTAATACTATTCAATATCTTTCTCTGCAATCTTTCCGGATATTTTTGTTATTTTATCGTTTATTTTTTTAGGCTCAGGCCTCTCATGGTGCGGACGCTCGCTGACCCTCTCAAGCGCATATAATACAGATGCCTCTACCATTAAGATGGGTGAGGCAAGCTCTTCTATCTCCATTGATGAGGGGGATATAAAATACTTTGGCGGAAGACCGTTTAGGGCAATTGCTGTTACATCAAGCCTGCATCTCATGCATTGGCAATATTTTGGGTTTGCTACTGTCAATCTCTCAATTGCAAGTATCACCCTCTCATAATTTGCATTTTCAAGCTTCATTGCTGATTGTGCGCTCATAAATCACCTCTTTATTAAAAATAGCAGAATTTTAGGTTTATGTCAAACAAAGAAGATTTTTTGTTGCGTGAAAACCGCATCTGTATTATAATTTTTTAATGGATTCAAGCAGTAAGGTAAGGAGGGTTCTGTGGTATACCCTCATATTAAATCTGACAGTGGCAGGAGCAAAGATAACTTACGGTTATCTATCCGACTCTATAAGCATGACAGCAGACGGTTTTCACTCCATGCTTGACGGCTCCTCAAATGTCATCGGGCTTATTGGCATATGGATAGCCTCGCAGCCGCCTGATGAATCCCATCCATACGGCCATAGAAAATTTGAGACCTTTGCATCCCTGGCTGTTGCAGGCTTTCTTTTTATAACCTGCTTTGAGATACTAAAAAAGAGCCTTTACAGGTTCGTAACCCCCAATCACCCTGAATCAACCATAACGAGCTTTGTAATTATGGGGATTACGCTGTCTGTAAATATAGGTGTTATGCTTTATGAAAAGAAAAAGGGCAGGAAATTAAAGAGCAGTTTTCTCATTGCTGATTCAATGCACACAATGAGCGACATCTTTGTCTCTATATCTGTTATAATAACCCTTATTGCAATAAAGATAGGATATCCTATGCTCGACGCAGTGGCTGCTGCAGGAATCACTATTATAATAGGCAGAACAGGATACAGGATAGTAAGGGAGAGTTCAGATGTGTTAATGGATGCCTCTGTCATTAACGGTAATAGGATAAGGGATGTTGTAATGACAGTCAAGGGCGCAAAGGAGTGCCATAGGATAAGAACAAGAGGTATGCAGGGTCATATATATGTTGACCTTCACGTAAAGGTTGACCCTGAGATGAGCATTAATGACGCGCATGATATCTCTTATTTTGTTGAACAGGAGCTGAAGAAAAGATTTGCTGAAATCACAGATGTTGTTGTGCATATAGAGCCTTACAGGCAGAATAGCAAGGCAGATATATTAAGCAATAAGTAGGCCTCTCTAAAAATGAAAAAAATTAAAATTATAGGAGTACTCATATTAATAATCACCGCCCTCTCCTCCTTTGGCTTTTTTAGTGTTTATAATAAATTTGTTAAATTGGATGAAGGCATAAAATCTTCATGGACGCAGATTGAAAACTATCTCCACCGCATCTCATATCTCGTCCCTCGGCATACAGGCGTCATACACAGCTATTCAAATGAGGATGAGAACCGTATACTGAAAACAGCAGAAGATGCACGGATAAGGCTTACATGGGCAAAGACTCAGGAAGAAAAGATTGCCGCTGCCAATGACCTTTTAAATGCGCTTGCAAGCCTTCAGGGTGTTATTGAGATGCATCCGTCAATAAGAGAGAATCAATCATTTATCAAGGTTTCGGACGAATTGGCAATAACTGAAAACAGCTTAAATAATGAAAAAAAGGATTATAATGAAATGGTAAAAAAATACAATCAGAAAAAAAGGCAGGTTCCGTATAATATTGTTGCCTTTATTACCGGCTTTAAGGACTTTCCATATTTCAGCTCTTTGGATACAGGCAAGCAAAACCATAAGATTGGGACAGAGGAGAAATTAACAAAATGATTAAAAAGCCGATTATAGGAATAACAATGGGAGACCCTGCCGGCATTGGGCCAGAGGTCATTGTAAAGGCATTTCATCAGGCAAAGCTGCATGAATTCTGCCAGCCTGTTGTAATTGGCGATGCAAAGACAATAGAGGGTATGGTAAAATTATTAAAGCTCCAGCTTGCTGTTAAGGCGGCTCAGGAGGTAAAAAATGATTTTATCTATCATAATACAATCAATGTCATTGACCTTAAAAATATTGATGAGGGTCAGATAAAATTCGGCTTCCCATGCAAGGCAGCAGGAAAGGCGGTTGTTGATTACATTAAAAAGGCTGTGGAGCTTGCGCAGAATAAAATAATAGATGCAATCACAACAGCGCCAATAAACAAAGAGGTAATGAATGCATCTGGATTTCCATACAGGGGACATACAGAGTTATTGGCAGAGCTTACAGGAGCAAAGGATTTTGGCATGATGCTTGCGAGCGGTCCTTTAAGGGTTATCCTTGTCACAACACACCTCGCATTAAAGGATGTGCCAAGGCATATTAACAAGGACAGGGTGTACAAAACCATCCTCCTTGCCAACAAGGCAATGAAATATTTTAAGATACCCAATCCGAGGATAGGGCTTGCTGCCTTAAACCCCCATGCAGGTGAAGGAAAGCTCTTTGGCACAGAGGAGTGGGACGAAATCATGCCGGCAGTAATCAAGGCGCGAGGCGATGGCATAGATGTTACTGACCCGTCGCCTGCAGACACGCTTTTTTACAAGGCCACCTTTGGCCATTATGATGTGATTGTTGCTATGTATCATGATCAGGGGCTTATACCATTGAAGATGCTCGCCTTTGGAAAGGCAGTGAATGTTACAATCGGGCTTCCGATTATCCGCACATCTGTTGACCATGGAACAGCCTATGATATTGCAGGAAAAGGAGTTGCCAATCCAACGAGCATGATAGAGGCTATTAAATTGGCTGCAGAGATGACAAAGTATGTTTGACAAAAAGCCTTAATCAATCTTTGAGATGCTGAAATTGGGAAAATGAAAAATTGACATATTACTAAAATTTGGGTAAAGTTTACATAATGGGAAAGGTCTTATTCCAAAAAATTCAGAGGCTCAAATAAGAGCTAATTTATCTCAAAACAAATAAGGACAGGTTTGTTAAAAGTTTAAGAACATCAATAGATATTAAAAAGATAGTAGAAAGATCTGCCTTTCTGTGTGCTGAGATGGTTTTAGATATTGCAGACCTTATTATTGTTAAAAAGGGTTATCCAAAGCCTGCAACATATAGAGAGGCCATCTATAATCTTGGCGAGTTCAAAATTATTCCAGAGGAATTTGCTTATAATTTTGTCTATATTGCAGGTTTAAGAAATTTCTTAGCCCATGAATATTTGAAAGAGACAATGCCAACCCTTGAAGATTTTTTAAATAATAAGATGGCAGATATCGAAAAATTTTTAAAGTTAATAGAGGAAAATATATGATTGAAATGGAGGCAATTAAATCCACACTTTCAAAAGACCAGTCAATCGTCTTTGCATATCTTTTTGGTTCAAAGGTAAAGAATAAAGAAGCTCATAGAAGCGACTGGGATATTGCTGTTTATATAAAAGATGAGCTTCTTGAGAAAAATCCTGTGTGGCAGAAATTTAATATAGAGGATAAGCTTTCCGCTGTGCTAAAAACAGATGCAATAGATGTTGTTATCTTAAATCGTCTGGATAATCCTCTCTTAGGTTTTGAGATTATAAGCAAAGGCTTGCTTCTTCTGAGTAAAGACGAGGAATCACGGCTAACCTTTGAGGGAGAGGTTTTGGGAAGGTATCAAGACTGGGAGTACTTTATGAAAAGGCATATGGAGGTGGCGTGACGGCCTAAATCAGCGGCGGGCTATTGCTCGTCAGCTGGATAGTTTTGTTAGTAAATTAAAATTTACTTAAGCTTATTACCTTGCAAACCCAATGATTTCAAATAATCCATGCTATCTAACCTCTTTTCCATTAAGGCATAATCAGCGACATTGAATCCTTGCTCGTCTACGGCATCAAGTTTCGCACCATGCCGTAGCAACAGTTTAATCATAGCGACATCGCTGTGTTGTGCGGCGTGCATCAATGGTGTTCTCTTTGTATGCCTAAGCAAACAGTATGATTGATAAAATGGCAATTCAGACCCATCTAAGGCTTCTTTACTTTTATAGGAATGATTCACCTCAGCTTTATGATCAATTAACAGTTGGACTAATGCATGATCATTAAATCCGATGGCATAAAAAAGTGCTGTCTTGCCAAACCCATTTGTGTAGTTGACATCAGCGTCACGATTTAGCAGCAATCTAACATGGCTATGATTACGCAATGCAAAAAAGAGTGCTGATTCGTAGCCACTGTTGAGTTTAGCCCCTTTTTCCAGAAGTATCTCCAAGATGTTTTGCGGCTTTTGATAAAGCAATGCAACTTTTAATGCCTGATTTAGCTCATCCTGTGGAAGGGGATCGCTTAAAATACCTTTCAAATCATTGATGGTTGCCCCAGCGTTACTTAGAGTTTTTTCTATTAATAAAATGTCCGGTTTTCCTCCCTGAAGATCGTAAAAGAAAGAACCTGCAGCACGAATGACGAAGCTTCTCAAAGCATGTTCGGCGTAATATGCAGCCTTTTTTGTGGACACATTGAAGGTCTTTTTATAGTGACTGACAAGCATAGGCTTGACTAAGTTATATTCATTCCAAAAAGTGTTGTAAAGTTCAAAATTATAAAGACTTTGATGAGACCACAACTTAAAATAGTTGAGTTGATTTTGATACATTCGGTAATCTTTATATTCTTCTCGTTCCCACTGTTCACTATGCAAGGTGTGAATCTCCGGTGCCAGTCCTGCTTTAAGCAGGTTAAAGTTGTAATACCTCCAATATGCATGGACACTACTTCCAGTGCAAATGTGCTGTGGTCCTTCACTGCGAATTACCTCCGTTAAATCGTAGAGATTTTTTATAAACTTCAGTGTCGCCAAACCACCTTCACAGTTATAATCAACTCCAGTCGGAGAACCGTATCCTGATCCTAAGTCCAAATCACGCTGGTCTAAAAAAACTTTTTTCGGGTATTTTTTCATTTCTTCACAGCTGATATAGTGATCCTCCAGCGGTTCCCTGGCCAGATAGAACTTCAATGACTTGTTTTGGCGCTTCCAGACGCCGTTTATTTTTCCCTCAAGATATTTCCCCTTGAATGTTTCCAAAATATTGTTATTGTCATCATAAACATTCAGAATAATATCTTCGCCATCTATTTTCCCACTAAGCCTAATTTCTTGTTTGTATTTGTCATAGTAATAATATCCTTCAGTAAGTCCTTTTTTTGACACCTCTAAATGCATTGAAATAGCGTAATCACCGATTTGACCGAAAAAGTTTCTATTTCTGTCAAAAGGAATACGATAAAATTCTCCCCATGCAAGTTCTTGATCTTTTTTTATATCTCCCTTAAAATCATATACTTTAATTTTTAATTCTTTATCCTCTTCAGTGGATAGAAGTGTCATTATATAGCCTTCACCACTGTCTTTTCGTATGCCACTACAACTTAACTGCGGAACATGTAATATCCATGTATCATTTTCTATAGAAATAATCTTATAAGGAACAGATGAACAACCCGGCCAAGTAATTCCATTTTCTGTAATTTCAAGCCTACTTGATGTAAAATATACAGACCCAAGCCCCATAATGCTCCATTCGTCGCAAAACTTATGCTCACAAGCATATACGATGCTATTTATACTTATCCCAATTAGAATGAAGCTTAACTGTAACAATCTATTAATCAGACTATTTTTCATAATTGAACTTTTTGGTTCTTTAGTCCCTGCCATACTAAATTTGTATAGCATTTACTTTTGAACATCTTCCACAGTCAGCTGTATTATAAACAGAATAAGAATATGTGTCAATTCTTCTTCTCACAAAAGCTTTTTAAGAAAAGACCACTGCATAAACCACCTGAAGCGCTCCTATCATAAAACCTAATACTGCGCCTGTAAGCTCAATATATCTCAGCTCCTTTGAGACAAGCTTCAGGATTATCTCCTCTAATTTAATGACATCGTAGTTTTCAAGCCTTTCAATAATCATCTTCTGGAGATTAATGCGGCTGTGG
>CAKKRA010000008.1 GCA_919902475.1 Nitrospiria bacterium | reverse complement strand
ATGGAATATCGCATAGATAAAGAGAGGCTGTTGGATATAATCAGCGCATGGGACGGCTTTCTTAAAAGAAGAGTGCATCTAATTGCTTGCGGCGGGACAGCGCTAACCCTCTTAGGGATAAAGGCATCCACCAAGGATATTGATCTGATAGTCCCGGAGGTAGCTGAGTATGAGTATCTTATTGGCATTTTGAAACAACTCGGCTATAAATCTGCTACTGGATGGGGATGGACAAGGCAGGATGGTTTTATATTTGATTTGTTTCGCGGTAAGACTATACATACCACAGAATTATTAGAGTCACCGTTAGAAAAAGGGAATCATATTTTGTTTAAAGAGTTTTCCAATATTTATCTGGCAGTTTTGAATTATTATGACCTAATTATAAGCAAGTTGTTTAGAGCTACAGCAATAGATATTGATGACTGTCTTCTTTTGGTAAGAAATAAGAAGAAAGACATAGATTTTAAACTTTTAGCACAATGTTTTAAAGAGACTGCATCGTTTGATATTTCAGAGGATAAAGTAAATAAAAATTTCGTGCATTTTATGAAGATTCTCAAAAAAGAAGGTTTGGGCTATGAAAAATAATAGTCTTCTCAAAAGAGTTAGCGCGTTGGGTTTCCCTCTTTTTGGCGCCGAAGGCGACCAAAATGTAAATTTAACCCTGGCGGATATGGTTAAATCGCGAGACCTTCGCCTATGGGAAGGTTTTCCAGTAGTGTTGGCTAATGCTGCGGAAAAAGGATACTTTAATTACGAGAAGGTCAAATGGCACCTGAAAAAACCTTTTGATAAATTATATTTGGTTTCGCTTATGGTAATGTCGCTTGCGGTATACAAACTTTTTAATCTGAGATTTCCGTGGGCTGACGAATATTATAAATCCCTTCCAAATAATAAGAAAAAAGAATTTTCCAGCTTTTTGGCGAAGCTTAGGAGCGATAACAATCTTAATGTTGCAGGGCGCGAAATGTCCGCTGATAGATTAAAAACCGTTTTTAGCAATTATTTTGTCCAATCTCAGGCGAAATTAAGCGAGCTGCTTTCAGTAAAAGACGAACTGAGCCTTGAATATTCATTGTCACAGGTTTTTTCTCCAAAACAGAAGGAGCTATTCTTAAAGAAACTTAGGCGTGAAAAATTGACAAAGACAGAAAACGAATATTTTTCAAGAGTAGTAAAAAAGAAAGTTCTGGCTTTAGCTAATCCTGAATTACATCACCTTGCTCAAGCGCTGTTAAAATAGTTCTACCATCCACAGGACAGGCATCAAGTCCATCTGCTATATTTTGTTTAACAAAGAGTAGACTAAAAGGCATAAGATGCTTAAACAAGACTAAAAATCTCTTTTCACAACACACTTCTTGACAAATATAAAGTTAAACCTTATATTTGTCAGACATAGGAAAATGAGGTTCTTTTAAATTGACAGAAAAACATGACATACTGACAATTGAGGGGATTAAAAATTGTCTGACTACCCGCTTCATTGGCGCAGATATATATCTCTTTGACGCCATTGACTCAACAAATGACCATGCGAATAAATTGGCAAAGCAAGGCGCAAAGGAAGGGACGGTTGTCCTGTCAGAATCACAGAGCAAAGGCAAAGGCAGGCTCGGCCGCACATGGTTTTCTCCTTCTGGCGCAAATATATATCTTTCAGTAATCTTAAGACCTCAGATGCCAACAAGTCAAATAACCCTCCTTACCTTTGCTGCTGCAATTGCTGTTGCAAGGGCGATTAGAGATGTTACTGGTCTTGATGCAGATATCAAGTGGCCAAATGATATACTTATAAAAGGCAAAAAGGTTGCTGGCATCCTGTCAGAGATGGGTGCTAAGTCAGATACAATAAGATTTGTTGTTATTGGTATTGGTATAAATGTCAACCTTGATAAAAAGGATATACCTTCTGAATTAATGGACAAGGCAACATCTATAAAAATAGAATCTAACAACGCAATAGACAGGAAGAATTTGATTTGCAGGGTTCTTGAGAATCTTGAGAAATGGTATAATTTGTTTGAAAGAAATGGTGCAAATGATATAATTAAGGAATGGAAAAGTCTTGCCATTACCATTGGCAGGGATGTTAAGGTTCAATCAGGCAATAGTTTTGTTGAAGGCAGGGCAATTGATATAGATGAGAGCGGCGCGCTGTTAATTAAGGATAGAAACGGTGTTATTCAAAAGGTGCTGTCAGGGGATGTGATTTAAGGAGAGAAGATGTTGCTTGCAGTTGACATAGGAAATACAAATATCGTCCTTGGTGTATATAATGGAAAGAAGCTCTCTCATCACTGGAGGATTAATACTGATCATCACAAGACAACTGATGAGTATGGGATTCTCATTAAGTCGCTTTTGGATTCAGATGAATTAGGCCTTAAGAAAATTAAGAGTGTGATAATATCCTGCGTTGTTCCGCCTCTTTTAACTGTATTTGAAGAGATTTCAAGGAACTTTTTTAATGTCAGGCCAATAATTGTAAATCATAATACAAAGACAGGTATAAAGATATGCTATAAAAATCCTTCAGAGGTAGGCGCAGACAGGATAGTAAATGCTGTTTCAGCATATCATGAATTTGGCGGCCCTCTGATAATTATTGATTTTGGCACTGCAACAACCTTCTGCGTTGTATCAGCAAAGGGTGAATATTTAGGCGGTGTGATTGTCCCGGGCATAACAATATCTGCAGAAGCCCTCTTTGCAAGGGCAGCAAAGCTTCCTGCAGTAGAATTGATTAAACCAAAGACAATTATCGGCAAAGATACAGTAAGCAGTATGCAGTCAGGCATAATCTATGGCTATGCAGGCATGATAGATGCCATTGTAGAGAGAATAAAATCAGAGACCAGATTCAGGAATCCAATGGTAATTGCCACTGGAGGCCTTTCTGGGTTAATTGCGCCAGAGACAAAAAGTATTAAAGAGATTAAGCCGTTTCTTACATTGGAAGGGCTTAGATTAATATACAAAAAGAATAGGTAAATTGGCGCCTGCCAAGTTCTTTAAAAAGGCAAGTGATGTGTTTGATAAATAAAAAGTGTTACTCATGTATATAAACTTCGCAGATTAAGCTTTTTCCCCTTGACATACCAAAAAATATCTCTTATAATAACCTGTTTCCAAACTGGTGTATATTTGTGTCTTTAACATTAGGATACTGTAACCCATTGATTTGCCGATAAATAATCAAAGGCGCTGGCGTAGCTCAGTTGGTAGAGCATCTGATTTGTAATCAGATGGTCGGGGGTTCGATTCCCTTCGCCAGCTCCAAAGAAAATTGTTTTGCAATTTTCACTTATAGCTGATAGCTATGGGCTATAAGGGGTATAAGCCAATGGTGTGAGCGAAGCTAATTCTGGGGAGGTTCCCGAGTGGACAAAGGGAACAGACTGTAAATCTGTCGCCGTAGGCTTCGGAGGTTCGAATCCTCCCCTCCCCACCAGGAAATTTTGCTTGAGCAAAATTTCACTGATAACAAGTAACTTGTAACCTCAAAAAGGTTATTAATTATAGGTTAATGGTGAAAGCGAAGCTTTTATGCGGGTGTAGCTCAGTGGCTAGAGCGCCAGCCTTCCAAGCTGGGGGTCACGGGTTCGAATCCCGCCACCCGCT
>CAKKRA010000007.1 GCA_919902475.1 Nitrospiria bacterium | reverse complement strand
TGTAATATCAAGAAACACAAGCTCATCAGCGCCCTGTTCATCATAGACCTTTGCTATCTCAACAGGGTCTCCTGCATCCCTGAGATTCACAAAGCTGACACCTTTTACAACCCTGCCGTCCTTAACATCAAGACAGGGGATTATCCGTTTAGCAAGCATCTTTTGTTATCCTAATTGCCTCTTTTAAATTCAACGCCCCTGAATAAATCGCCTTTCCTGTAATAGCGCCCCAAAGGCCTTTAATATTTGATAATCTCTTTATATCATCAATAGAGGATATGCCGCCGGATGCAATGACAGGGATGTTCAGCGACTCAACCATCTCGCGTGTAGCCTCTATATTTGGACCTGAAAGCATACCGTCTTTTGATATATCTGTATAGATTATACCAGCAGCACCGTATCCCTGCATCTTTAAGGCAAGCTCCTTTGCCTTTATTTGGGTAACCTCAACCCACCCTTTGGTTGCTACAAACCCATTCTTTGCATCAATGCCTACCAGTATTCTGCCGGGGTATTTTTTGCATGCCTCTTTAACAAGCTCCGGCTTCTCAACAGCAACAGTGCCGAGTATAATCCTGTTCACGCCAAGGGATAGAAGCTGATCAATTCTCTCTATATCCCTTATGCCGCCGCCGACTTCTACTGGAATCCTTATTGCCTTTCTTATTGACTCTATAGCAGAGAGGTTCTTCATCCCGCCTGTAAATGCGCCGTCAAGGTCTACAATATGAAGAAGCTCTGCGCCCTCTGCAACCCATCTCTTTGCTGTCTCTTCGGGATTATCTGAATAAACAGTTGCATCCTCCATCCTGCCTTGAAGGAGCCTTACGCACTTGCCTTCTTTTAAATCTATTGCAGGAATAACAATCACACCAATTCACCAAACCTTTTCAACATTTTTAAACCTACCTCTTGACTTTTCTCCGGATGAAATTGTGTTGCATAAATATTGTCCTTCCAGAGCATAGCTGTAAACTCAATGCCATATTCTGATGATGCAGCAATAACACCCTTATCATCAGGCGCACAATAATAGGAGTGCACAAAGTATACAAAGGGACTATCTGCAATATCCTGCAAGATGGGTGGACTCTTTTTAATAATAAGATTGTTCCAGCCCATGTGAGGGATCTTTAACTGTTCATCATCTGTTTTCATACCATCAGGAAATCTCTTTACCTTCCCCTTTACAATATCAAGCCCCTTGTGTATGCCAAACTCCTCGCCCTCTGTAAAGAGCAATTGCATACCGAGACATATTCCAAGAAAGGGCTTGCCCTTTTCAATGGTCTTATAGATAATATCAACAAGGCCATATTCATTCAGATTGCTCATGCACCTTGCAAATGCGCCGACACCAGGAAGTACAACCGCCCTTGCATCATCAATCTCTTTTGGATTGGATGTTACAATGGCAGTATGCCCAACCTTCTCAAATGCCTTTTGCACACTTCTTAAATTTCCAACACCGTAGTCTATAATAGCGATCATCGTCGCTCCGCTCCATTTTTAGTTGATTAAGCTAATTAAGTTGAGTATGTTGAATGGTAAAAATCTAAATAACTCAGTCAACCCAATAAACCTAATCAACTTATTCAACTTAATTAACCAGTCAACATTTTCTACTTTTTATTTTGCCTTTAGCCCTGAGCCTTTAGCCTCTTTATATTTTTCCTTTTGTGGAAAGAACACCCTTTATCCTCTCATCCACAGAAGTCGCAGCATCCAGCGCCCTGCCGAATGCCTTGAATACCGCCTCTATGATGTGGTGCGTGTCCCTTCCATACTGCACATTTATATGCAGTGTTATCCCGCTGTGATTTACAAATGCCCTGAAAAAATCCTCAATAAGCCCTGGCTCAAAGTTCCTGATTTTGCACTTTTTGCCAAGCTGCACATTATACACAAGATACGGCCTGCCGCTTATATCAAGATTTACAGTTGCAATCGCCTCATCCATCGGCACTGTTGCGCTGCCGTATCTTTTTATCCCTTTCTTATCGCTGAGCGCAGATGTTACTGCATCGCCGAGAACAATGCCGATATCCTCCACTGTGTGGTGAAAGTCTATCTCTGTATCTCCCCTTGCTGTTAAATCCATATCAAAGAAGCCGTGCCTTGTCATCAGATTCAGCATGTGATCAAGGAATGGGATGGTTGTGTCTATGCATGCATCACCCTTCCCGTCTATATTTAATTTAATCTTTATCTGGGTCTCTGTTGTCTTTCTCTCTACCTTTGCTGTGCGCGGCATAATATGCTCCTCTCTATACCAACTCTTTTAATGCACTTAAAAACTCCCCATTCTCCTCTGGTGTTCCGACTGTAACCCTGAGGCAGTTTTTTAATCTGCCGGGTTTATTCATGTTCCTTATAAGTATACCCCTGTTAATAAGCCCTTTAAATATCTTATCTGCATTGTTTGTCTTAAAGAATATAAAATTTGAATCAGATGGATAGACTATTAACCTATCTATCCCTTTCATTTCCTCTGCCAGCCTCTGCCTTTCAGATATAATATTATTAACCTGTTCATCAATAGCCTTTCTGTTTTTCAGGACACTGCTTGCAATTACCTGTGAATAGCTATTCAGGTTATATGGCAGCCTCACCTTATTCAGCTCTTTTACAATCCCCTTGTCTGCTATCAATATCCCTATTCTTAAACCTGCTAATCCAATCTTGGAAAGGGAGCGGAGTATTATCAGATTCTTATATTTTTTGAGATAAGGCAAAAAAGTCTTTCTTGAAAAATCATAATATGCCTCGTCTACTACAACAGGAAAACCACACCCTTTAATAATCCTTAATATCCTTTCCTCTGAAAAGCAGTTTCCTGTAGGATTATTTGGATAACTCAAAAATATTGCCTTCGGCTTCTCTTTTTTCGCTGTCTTTAATATCTTATCTGCATCAAGGTCAAAATTATCATCAAGGGGCATCTCCAATGGAACATATCCCTGCGCCTTTGCAATTATACCATACATGCTGAAGGTCGGGACAGGATAGAGCGCCTTTTCAGGAGGAGAGCCAAAGGCAGTGATAATCATCTGTATAAGCTCATCAGAGCCGTTGCCAATCATTACCTCATCCATATTTACACCAAGCTGTAATGATATAATCTGTCTGAGCTCATGAGAGCTGCCGTCTGGATAGCGGTTAAGGAGAATCTTCTCCACCTCTTTTAAGAGCATATCTTTTAATTCAGGAGGAAGCGCAAAAGGATTCTCATTTGCATCAAGTCGTATCTTAGCAGAAACCTCTGCCACCTCGTATGCCTTTAATTTCAGAACCTCTTTTCTTATGAGCTGTTTTATATTTTTCATTTACACACTCTCTTATTCCCTCTCCCTTGACGGGAGAGGGTTAGGGTGAGGGTGATTTTATATTTTTTTCACCCTTATCCTCACTGACCTTGCATGCGCCTCAAGTCCCTCCATCTCTGCAATCCTTTCAATATCGCCTGCAGCAGCAACAAGCTCATCCTTTGGATAGGATATAACGCTCATCCTCTTAAAAAAATCCTCTACAGACAATGGCGAAAAGAACCTTGCTGTGCCGCCTGTAGGCAGTGTGTGGCTCGGGCCTGCAATGTAGTCGCCTACAGCCTCTGGCGTATAGTGTCCGAGGAATACTGCGCCTGCATTTTTAATCAGGCCGAGGATATCATCAGGGTTCTCAACAGAAAGCTCAAGGTGCTCAGGCGCTATTTCATTTGCAATCTTTACAGCCTCATTCAGGTCCTCTACCACAACTATTATCCCGTAATCGTCAATAGATTTTCTCGCTATCTCTTTTCTCTTTAATTCAGAAAGCTGCTTTTCTATCTCGTTATTAACCTTCTCTGCTGTCTTCTTTGAAGGCGTAACAAGTATGGCTGACGCCCTCTCATCATGCTCTGCCTGTGATAGCATGTCCGCTGCAATAAATGCAGGCTCTGCTGTCTCATCTGCAATTATCAGTATCTCGCTCGGACCAGCAATCATATCAATATCCACATAGCCGAAGACGAGCTTCTTTGCAACAGCAACATATATATTTCCTGGGCCTACAATTTTATCAACCTTTGGAATGGTTTTTGTGCCAAAGGCCAATGCAGCAATCGCCTGAGCGCCGCCAATCCTGTATATTTCGTCAATGCCTGCAATATCCGCAGCAACTAATACATTCGGATCAATTTCACCCTGTGGTGTCGGGACAGTCATTATCAATCTTTCAACGGCTGCTGACTTTGCAGGCAGTGCATTCATTAATACTGTTGAAGGATATGACGCCTTGCCGCCGGGCACATACATGCCAACACATGATAAAGGCCTTACAATCTGGCCGAGCATTATGCCGTCCTTTTCATAAGACCATGACTCAAATTTCTGTTTCTTGTGAAACTCCTTAATCCTCTCAGCAGCAAACTGCAGGCTCTCTATATTCTTCTTTGTGGTTTTTGAATAGGCCTCTTTTATCTCCTTTTTCTTGATTGACAGTTCAGATGCCTTTAAAGATATTCCATCAAATCTCTTTGTATATTCAATTACAGCCTCATCGCCTCGCTCACGGACATCCTGAATAATCTTTTTTACTGATGACTCTATCTCTGATATATCTATATCACCGCGCTCTATTATCCTCTTTATCTCATTTTTGAAATCAGAAGACCTGTAGCCTATGATTTTCATTTTGCCGTTACCTTTTTTACAGCCTCTATTATCTCTTTAATCCTTTTATACTTTATCTTCATGCTTGCACGGTTCACAATCAGCCTTGCAGTAGACTCAGCAACCCTCTCCACAACCACAAGACCATTCTCCTTCAATGTCCGGCCTGTAGAGATCAAATCAACTATCCTGTCTGAAAGACCTGTTAATGGCGCAATCTCTATTGAGCCGTAGAGCTTTATTATCTCTGCCTGAGCGCCCTTCTGGCTGAAATACCTCTCAGTGATGTTCGGATACTTAGTTGCAATGCGCTGTCTTGATAATCCTTCTTTGCCTTCAGACAGTTTCTCTTTCTCCGGCTTGGCAATTACAATCTGGCAGTAGCCGTATTTCAAATCAACAGGCTCATAAACATCCTTGCTCTGCTCCATAAGGACATCCTTGCCAACAATGCCGATATCAGCAGCCCCGTATTCCACATAGGTCGGCACATCTGTTGCCCTTATAATCAAAAATTTAACATTTGATTTCGGCGCATCAAAGATAAGCCTTCTTGTCTTTTTCAGATCACCATCTGCCTTAATGCCAATCTTTGAAAAAAGCTTGATTGAGGGCTCAAGGAGCTTGCCCTTTGGAAGGGCAATAATCAAAGAGTCAAGTGCGTCTTTTTTTGATTCTTTATTTACAATCTTCTTCATTTATATATCCAATCAAAATTTAAACAGCAAAGTAAAAAAGCTCCAGATGCAAGGCGGAGTAAGGACTCGCACCGCAGCATACATGTTAGTATGTGAGGATGCGAGGCCGAAGCGACAACGCAGCAGATGGGCTTTTTTACGAAGCTGCCACCCTTTTTATCTTAGCGCCTAATGCCGACATCTTCTCCTCAATCATCTCATATCCCCTGTCAAGGTGATATATGCGGGAAATCTCTGTCTCGCCTTCTGCTGCGATGCCTGCAATGATTAATGATGCGCTTGCCCGCAAATCAGTTGCCATCACAGGCGCGCCGCTAAGCCTTGCCGCACCCTTTACAACAGCAGTATTGCCCTGAATCTTTATATCTGCGCCCATCCTCTTTAACTCTGACACATGTGTGAATCTGTTTTCAAAAATAGTCTCTGTTATTATGCTTGTCCCTTCTGCTAAGCTCATCAAGGCCATAAACTGCGCCTGCATGTCTGTTGGAAATCCGGGATAGGGGAGTGTTTTAACATCTGACGCCTTTAATCTTCCTTTTCTCTTCACCCTCATAGAATCAGCTTCTTCTGTAACCTCTGCGCCTGTCTCTCTAAGTTTTGATATTACTGCATCAAGATGTCTGGGCATACAGTTCTTTAACAAAACATCGCCCTCTGTAATAGCAGAGGCAGCAGCGTATGTCCCTGCCTCTATACGGTCAGGCATGACCCTGTATTCTGTGCCTTTTAATGAATCAACACCCTCTATTGTAATTACATCTGTGCCTGCGCCAGAAATCTTTGCGCCCATCTTATTCAAGAAATTTGCCAGATCAACCACCTCCGGCTCGCATGCAGCATTTTCAATTACTGTAACGCCTTTTGCCAGAGCTGCTGCCATCATAAGATTCTCTGTGCCTGTTACAGTGGAGATATCAAGATATATCTTTGCGCCTTTCAGCCTCTTTGCCTTTAACCGCACATAACCGTGCTCAAGCTTTATCTCTGCGCCCATCTTCTCAAGACCCATGAGATGAAGATTAATAGGCCTTGCGCCAATGGCGCAGCCGCCTGGAAGAGAGACCTTTGCCTCGCCGCATCTGACAATCAGCGGGCCAAGAACAAGGACAGACGCCCTCATTGTCTTAACAAGCTCATAAGGGGCGTCGCTTTTTACAAGCGCCTTTGTATTTATGCTGATGGTATTATTCTCCTCAATGCCCTTGACCTCTGCGCCAAGATAATTGATGAGCTTACCCATTGTAGCAACATCCATAAGCCTCGGGACATTGTGAATAATACACTCAGACTGCGCAAGAAGGGAAGCAGCCATTATTGGAAGGGCTGCATTCTTTGCCCCGCTGATTTTAACCTCTCCCTTAAGTTTGATACCGCCATTGATTATAATCTTTTGCAATCTTGTTTATAACCTCACTCACAGGCTACACTTTAGCCTTTTGCCTTTAGCCCTTAGCCTTTTTACAGGTTCTTCAGCCTCTCCGCATTATCCGAAGTAGTCAGGACATCTATAAACTCATCTATGCCGCCGTCCAGCACAGCCTCAAGCTTGTAAAGGCTCATGCCGATCCGATGGTCTGTAACCCTGTTCTGGGGATAATTGTATGTACGTATCTTTTCGCTCCTGTCGCCGCTTCCTATCTGCGACTTCCTTGACTGGGCAATCTCAGCCTCCTGCTTTTCCCGCTCTATCTCCATGAGCCTTGAACGCAATATTCGCATTGCCTTATTCTTATTCTTTAACTGTGATCGCTCATCCTGACAGTTTACAGCAATGCCTGAGGGAATATGGGTAATTCTT
>CAKKRA010000006.1:665-1905 GCA_919902475.1 Nitrospiria bacterium | reverse complement strand
TTACACTGCCTGCTGTTTGCAGACTCCTCTGCCCAGGCTCAACAACCACTATAAAGGCATTTACACCGCTCGTTGTCCCCCTTGTTAAGTGCTCTATGCCTGCCTCCATATCCATTATAACCACCTCGTCCCTTTGTAAGACAAGGTGATGTATCAATCTTCGCAAAAAGACATTCTCAGGGCAGTAGCATCCTGCGCCGCCCTCTTTGGATTTTCCCATTACAATCAGTTTTATATTATTCAGCTTAAAACTTGCTTTGTCAGGTATATCATCAACCTTTGGATTTAATTTAAAGATACCGCCGATGGAGCCGACCTTTGCGCCTGTCCTTTCTTCTATTAAATCTGCCATAGATGCAATGGGCTCAATCTTTTCAACATCCTCCTTAGACACGCCAAGTGCAGATGCAAGATTGGCATCCGGGTCTGCATCTACTGCCAGAACCTTCTTACCCTCGTCTGCATAGAGCCTTGCTAATATGCCAGCGAGTGTGGTCTTTCCTACACCGCCCTTTCCTGTGATAGCTATTTTCAAACTGCTCTCCAAATGATTTAAATGAGCTACAAAATTAACATGTTATGCTGATTTGTGTCAACACAAAAAAGTATAGGGCAGCCATACATTGACTGCCCTATATATTCCTCCCAAAAACTATAAATTATTACTTTTTCTTTGCCGGTGCCTTTTTTGCTGGCGCCTTAGCTGCAGGTTTTGCTGCCTTCTCTGCCTTTGCCTTCAGGTCTGCATTTTCCTTTGTAAGTCCATCTACCTTTGCTGAAAGGTCTTTTACCTGTGCATCTAACTTGCCCTTATCTGCCTTTAAGGTCTCTACCTGCTTCTTCAGATTCTCATTCTCCTGCTGCATCTGCTTGTTCTGGCAGCCGGATAAGACAGGCACTGTTAGAAAAGCCAGGATTACTGCTAAAATAGCAAATCTCTTCATTATCTCACCCCCTTTTTTGTTAAATTTAAAACTATCATTTTAGTTTATAAATAACAGGTAAAAATTATACACCTAATTTTATATCTGTCAATAGGGTAGAATTTTATTTTGCGACTTTAAGCAAATCTTCAAGTTTTGCCTCTATAACAAGCTCATTCATGCCTCCAAATATCCTGTCTCTGATAATGCCGTCCCTGTCTATAAAATAGGTTGTTGGAACGCCCATTACCTGATAATCCTTAACAACCTTTCCGTCAAAATCCATGAGTATAGGATAGCTTACCTTATATCTTTTC
>CAKKRA010000006.1:0-655 GCA_919902475.1 Nitrospiria bacterium | reverse complement strand
TTCCAATACATCCTTTTTCTCCTCCCTAACATCCACCCCAAGGATAACAAGGCCTTTATCATTATTCTTCTTATATGCAGACTCAAGGTCATCCATCTCCTCCTGACATGGCTTGCACCATGTTGCCCAGAAATTGACAAGAACAACCTTTCCTTTAAAATCATTAAGACTGACCTCCTTGCCATCTATGTCCTTTAATGTAAATAGAGGCGCGGGGCTTCCAACATTCGGCCCCGGCAGACCGGCATCATCTTCCTTTTTCTTTGTACAGGAAAAAAGGAGGGTAATTACAATTAAAATAACAAACAACTTTAATAATCCTTTAGCCATTTCTTTCTTCTCCATATTATTAAATAAGGTTTAGAGTCTGTAAAATCAAAAATTAAATATCAAAAATTAAAAATACAATGTAAAATTCAAAAATAAAGGAAAAATGGTTTTCTAAATTTTGGATTTTGATTTGTCATTTTGCATTTTAATTTTTGCATTTTGATTTATCTACACCCTACCCCCTGTCCCCTACACCCTTTTTACACCCCTTCTGGATATTTAATCGGCAATTCCCACTTAAACACCCTCTGCTTAATCCTTGCTACATCCCTTATAATAAGCTCAAATGATTTTGTATCTTTATCAATAACAGGCTTGCCTGATG
>CAKKRA010000005.1 GCA_919902475.1 Nitrospiria bacterium | reverse complement strand
TGGTTTAAGAACGCTGCCATTGCAAAGGATGTCTATGTTGAAGATCCGCACATCTCTCAGCTTTCTGACAAGGTTTTAGTCGTAAGCTTTTCCGTGCCTGTGTACAGCAGTGAAGAAAGATTTAAAGGCGTGCTTCGTACAGAGATAAAGATGGATGCTGTTGTTGAGGATATAAAAAATATAAGGGTAGGCAAGAACGGTTTTGTTTTGCTCGCAAGGGGCGACGGTGTTGTGATTGCTGATGAGAAGGGAGCTGCTGCCGGTCTCCTTACAAATGTAGGCAATCTAAATGCCTTTCAAAAGTCAAAGAAAGGCGAGAAGGGCATAATCAGGGAGACAGACCATAATGGAATAGATTCATTTATAAGCTATTCTCCGCTTAAAGGGCTTCTTACAATGTCTGGTTTTGAATGGCATCTCCTCGGCATACAAAGCACAAAGGAGACCTATGCCTCCCTAAGGAGGATTGCCTTCATAGCTGTTGCTGTTATGCTTATTGGCATTGCAGGCATAGGCTTGGGGAGCTATTTTATTGCAGGAGGCATCACCCATCCTATAGAGAAGATTGTAGGTGTTGTAGAAGCCGTTGCAGCAGGTGATTTTTCTAAAGATGTAGATGTATCTGCCAAAGGAGAGATAGGGCTGCTGATCGGCTCTATAAACCAGATGATAAAGGCAGTCAAATACAGGGATGCAGAGGTGCAGACAAAGGCAAGGGAGCTGACAAAACTGAATGAGAAGCTTGAGATGGCAAATATAGAGCTGCGAAAGACGCACGCCCAGCTCCTCCGCTCCGGAAGGCTTGCAGCAATCGGTGAATTGAGCTCTAAGATTGCAGAGGATCTGCATAAACCTATCCTGAATATTATTTATAATACACAACTGACAATCAAACAGATAAATAAGATTTCCAAGGCGCTGCCCCCTGGATTGGAGAACTGCCAGGGCTATATCAAGGCAATAGAGGCGTCATCCCTTACCTGCAAGATTATGGCAGACAATCTCCTCCGTTTTTCAAAACACGAAAAGACGCTCTTTGCGCCGGTAGATATTAAAGAGGTTATAGAAGATGCAGTGAGCTTTATCAATTACAGGACGAGTATCACCAGGATAAAGATAATAAAGGAATTAGCTCCATCCTTCCCAATGATTGAGGCAAATCCTCTGCAGCTTGTCCAGGTAATGATAAATATAATGCTCAATGCTGTTGAGGCAATGGGTGAAGAAGGGATATTGACTATTAAAGGAGAGGCAGACAGCAGGATTGTGCGGATAACAATATGTGATATGGGGATAGGCATACCAGAGGAAGACATTGGAAGGATATTTGAGCCTTTCTTTACAACAAAGCACAAGGAAGATGATACAGGGCTTGGGCTCGGGCTCACTATTGCCCAGAGCATAATAAAGGAGCATAATGGCATGATAAGCGTTGAGAGCAGCAGCGAGGGCACAAGTGTTGCTATTGAGCTGCCTGTAAACCCTGCTGGAAAGTCATAGCCTTTTAAAAGAGGCAAAGGAAAGATAGTTTATGATTAAGCCGTCAATATTATTAGTTGAAGATGATGAAATCCTCCGCATCACAATCTCTGATGCCTTAGCAAAACAGGGCTGGACAGTGGCTGCTGTTGAGGACGGCATAGATGCAGGCAGGCTTATAAATAAAAATGATTATGACATTATTGTCTGCGATATCCGGCTTCCGAGGAAAAACGGGATTGAGATTTTACAGGAGGCTAAAAAACTCTACCCTGAAACAGAGGTTATAATGATGACAGCCTATGGAAAGGTAGAGGACGCTGTCAGCGCAATGAGGCTTGGCGCCTATGATTATATTATAAAGCCGTTTCCCTTAGAAGACCTCATAATGCGCATAGAGAAGATAGTCAGCCATCAGGTATTAAAGAGGGAGTATCAGTTATTAAAGAGCCATGCAGAGGAGCGGTATTCGCTTTTCAATATCATTGGCAGAAGCAAGAAGATGCAGGCGCTTTTTGATGTTATTGAAAGGGTAAGCAAGATAGACTCAAATGTCATTATAATGGGCGAGAGCGGGACAGGCAAGGGCCTTGTTGCAAGCGTTATTCACCAAAACAGCGCAAGAAAGAACAAGCCCTTTGTTAAGGTAAACTGCGCCGCGCTTACAGAGGCTCTCTTGGAAAGCGAGCTCTTTGGCCATGAGAAGGGCGCATTTACAGGCGCTATCAGAAAGAGATTCGGAAGATTTGAGATTGCAAACGGCGGGACAATTTTTTTAGATGAGCTTGGCGACATCCCTCCGTCTATACAGGTGAAGCTTCTCAGGGTTTTGCAGGAGCATGAATTTGAAAGGGTCGGCGGCGAAGAGACAATAAAAACAGATGTCCGCCTTATATCTGCAACAAAGATGGATCTTGAAAGATTGGTTGAGGAGGGAAAATTCAGGGAAGACCTTTTTTACAGATTAAAGGTAATCCCGATCTTTCTGCCTCCGCTTCGAGACAGAAAAGAGGACATACCTCTTCTTGTTGAGCACTTCTTAAAAAAATTCAATGAGCGGCTTGGAAGGACGACAAAGCTGTCATCTGAGGCAATAAAGACCTTAATGGACTATGACTTTCCGGGAAACATAAGGGAATTGGAGAATATCATTGAAAGAGCTGTCGCCCTCTCAATCGAAGAGGTAATCAGGTCAATAGACCTTATTACAGCAGTAGGCGAAGGGGCTCCTATAGCAGATAAACCAGGGGAGATGCCGTCATTAAAAGAGGTGCTTTCAAAGACAGAGTCAAATCATCTCCTGCGTGTTTTAGAGAGGACAAGCTGGAACAAGGTTGAGGCAGCGAGGATACTGGGCATAAGCAGGAAATCGCTCTGGGAAAAGCTGAAGTATTACAAAATGAGCAACAATTAATTTAGATTTAGCGATAGACTAAATCTGATAATATGTGTGTTAGATAGGAATAGGTTTTAATATGAACATCAAACTATATCTTATATTATTATTTTTACTTCTTGGTTCCTATGGCTGCTATTTGCTGTATATAAATTATGCCTTATCAAAGAGCATCAAAAAATTAGATGTTGACATCGCCACAGGTCTGATAAAAGGCATAGGCCCATTTGAATTTAAAAAGGGCGGCACAGCCGTACTCCTGATTCACGGATACACAGGCACATCAAGGGAGATGCTTCCATTGGCAAGATACCTTTCAGAACGCAATATCAGCTCTTACGGCATCCTGCTCCCTGGTCATGGCAGTACGCCGAGGGAGCTGAAAAAAACAACAAAAGAGGATTGGTACAAGGCAGCAGAGGATGCGCTGATAAGGATGAAAAAAGAATATAAAACAGTTTATATAGCAGGATTTTCCATTGGCAGCGCCATTGCAATTAAGCTTGCTGCTAATTATCAGGTTGACGGCATAGCGCTATTAAGCCCTGCTGTGTATCTTAAGAAAAAGGAAAAGGACATGCTTTCAGTTGAGAGCCAGATAAAACTTCTCAATCTTTTTTTCTTTTATTCTTATTTAAAAAAGCCGCATCTGCCTGATGTAAAAGACCCGTCTGTAGATGAGAGCAATCCGTTTTATGAATTTTATCCAGTTAATACACTCAAACATCTTATTAATACCATGAGAGAGGCAAGGGAATTGTTGCCAAAGATTACATGCCCAATCCTGATTATACAATCTAAAGGCGACATAGACCTTTCTGATGAAGGTCCAGAATATATTTACAAGAATGCTGCATCAACAGATAAAAAGGTTGTATGGCTTGAGCGCTCAGGTCATATAATAACGCTGGACTATGACAGAGATAGAGTAAATGAGGAGGTGTATAGGTTTGTTGCAGGGCATTGAGCAATCTTTAATTACATACTATATTGCACTCGGCTTTTATTTTATTGGGACAATTTCTTATATTGACCATCTTTTGTCAAAAAGAAAGGCCTCTTATATAATCGGCTTCTCATCAATTTCAGCAGGCCTTTTGTTTCACACAGCCTTTCTTGCCTACAGATGGTCTGTCTCAGGCCATGCGCCATTTGTCGGGCTTTTTGAATCACTCTCCTTTTTTGCATGGTCAATTGTTCTTTCATATCTAATAATAGAATTTATCTATAAAGAGAAATCAATAGGCGGCCTTGTAATGCCTGTGATGCTGATTATGGGATTTTTAGCGCTCATTCCGCCAAAAGGGATGACCCCAAAGATACCTGTATTAAATACACTCTGGTTTGAGGTTCATGTTGCAGCGTCATTCTTAAGCTATGCCATGTTTGCAATTGCCTTTTCAATGGGCATTGCCATGCAATTTAAGAGGCTGCACAGCAGATTACAGATGCCGTCAAAAAAGCTAATGGATAATGTCTCATATAATGCCATCCTCTGGGGGTTCGCGCTGTTTTCAGCAGGCATGATAAGCGGAGGAATCTGGGCATTCTATGCATGGGGCACATATCTTTTATGGACGCCAAAAGAGATATGGTCATTAATCATCTGGATATATTATGCCGGCATCCTTCATGCGTGGCTTATTAAGGAATGGCAAAAGGAGAGGATCGCCTATTTGAATATAATCGGCTTTATTATTGTACTCTTTACCTATATCGGCGTCGGCCTTCTTATGAAAAGCTCACATCAGTTTTAGGCCTATCGCTTCCATCCTCCTATCTCATCATGTAGTTTTAAAAACCGTTCAACTGCAGGATGGTCTATACCAAGAAGGTTTTTAAATCTTTGCAATGATTCCTCAAAAGAGGTTACCCTGCTTCCGCTTAATAGGTTGTCTGCATGTGCAACAATCTTCTCTTCAGGGCTGATAGGTAGATAATCCTTATAAGGCAGACCCAGCGCACGCGCCTCATCTGCAGGTATGCCTGCTCCAATATGCCTTTCAATAATCCTTACAATCCGCTCATCCATTCCCAGCTCTGCAGCCATCTCCGCCCCTACTACTGCATGATCAATCCCGTGGGTCTTCGCCCTTCCAATATCATGCAGCAGTGAGCCAAGCCTGATTAATTCCTTATCAACAGGTATCTTAACCTCATCAGCAATGCTTAAAGCAACCTCTGCCACAGCAATAACATGCTCTATAACCTTATCAGGGCACCCTATATCTTTTAATAATGATATCTCTTTTTCAGATTTCATATCCTAAGCCTCATACGCATCTCCTCATTCTATACTTGCAGTAATGCGGGTGTCAAGGCTGCGGGCTCAATAAACACAAGCAATACAGAGGAGTAAAATGTACAATTTGGGTTCAACCCCAATTGCCCTAAATTTCAGCTAACTGGGCAGCGGTTTCTGCACATTAGTAAAAATATGCTTTATTTGCAACCCCTACCATCTATACTTAATCACACTCATTAGAGGAAATCAAAAAAATGTGTTATTTTCACATGCCAAACAGCCTTCTTTTATCTTTTTTTTATTGCTACAGGCTAAGAGAAAGCTTTAAGCATCCCCCTTAGTCAATTCACTTTTATTGCGTTTGCAGTTAGCTAAATTTCCTCCAGCACCTTTAACAGCGCCTCTGCCTTGTGCAGGGTTTCGTAATATTCTTTTTCAGGATCAGAGTCTGCAACAATACCAGCGCCTGCCTGAACATAGGCTTGACCATTCTTAATGACAAATGTCCTGATTATAATGTTCAAGTCTATATCACCGGCAAAGCTTATATAGCCGATTGAGCCGGTATAAGGACCCCTTGCAACAGGCTCAAGCTCATCTATAATCTCCATGCATCTGATCTTTGGCACGCCTGTAATCGTGCCGCCTGGAAAGACTGCCTTAATCAAATCAAAGCCGTCCTTATCCTTTTTTAATCTGCCTTTTATATTAGATGCTATATGTATCACATGAGAATAATCCTCAGTTGTCATAAACTCATCCACAATAACACTTCCGTATTCACATACCCGACCTATATCATTCCTTTCAAGGTCAATCAGCATTATATGCTCTGCCCTCTCCTTTTCATTTGCAATAAGCTCGCCGTGCATCTCCTTATCCTCATTTTCTGTCTTTCCCCTTGGCCTTGTGCCTGCAATAGGCCTTGTCTCCACATTACTGCCTTCTAATTTAATCAGCCTTTCTGGAGACGAGCTTACCAGAGCAATATCATCAAACTCAATGAGCGCTGAAAAGGGCGAGGGATTTATCTCCCTTAATCTCCTGTAAAGCTCAACAGGCTTCACAGAACCAATCTTTGCAGAGAGCCGCTGTGAAAGGTTTGCCTGATATATGTCGCCTGCTGCAATGTATTCCTTGCACTTCTTTACCATTGACATATATCCTTCCTTAGTAAGATTTGATACAGGCCTTATCCTCTTTTCTTTTACTGAGGTAGTTTGATCTGCTGCTGCAGGGCTGTTTATCAGATTAACAATCTCCTCTATCTTTTTTTCCGCATCCTGCTTGCAGTCCCTTAAAAGTCCGGATGTTATTGTATTGTATCCAAAGCCAAGATGCCTGATGGCAGGGATGATAATTATTGTTATAGTATTCTTGAAATGGTCAAAGGCAATTACTGTATCAGTGAGGATAATATTTATGTCTGGAATATTTATATCCTTCTTTGCCTTAGAAGGCAGCTTTTCAAATGTATGCACAAGGTCATAGCTGAAAAACCCAACAGCGCCTCCAAAAAATGGCGGAAGGTTTTTTATTCTTTCAATCTTAAAATTACCCATCAGCTCCTTGAGCTTTAATAAAGGGTCCTTTCTTGTAATTGCCCTTTTACCTTCATAGATAAGCTCAGTCTCATTGCCATTTGATTTAAAGACAATGAATGGATCGCATCCAATAAAGGAATATTGAGCTGTCTTTGAAGTGCCATTGATGCTTTCTAAAAGAAAGGAGTGTTTCCCCTTCTTCAGCTTCTCGTAAATCTCAAGAGGGGTGCGGTCTTCTGCTGGAAGTTCTTTATATATCGGTGTTACACGCAACTGCCTTATCCTCTTAAATCTCTGCTGCCTGGCTTTGTAATCTTTTTGCCTGACTTGCAAAGAGGACAATCTGCTAATTTATAAGCAGGCACATTAAGCACTACAAGGGAATGATACGGATGCCCTATCTCTGCCTTTCCGCCGCTTCTGTCTATAAGCGAACCTACTCCAACGAGCATACCCTTGTTCTTTTCTACTGCCGCAATCGTCTCTTTAACAGAGAGGCCTGTTGTTATAACATCCTCAACAACGAGCGTCCTTTCACCCTCTTTAATATTAAATCCTCTTCTCAAGGTAAGCTCTCCCTTTTCTCTCTCTGCAAAGACAGCCCGCACATTAAGATGCCTTGCAACCTCGTAGGCAACAATAATCCCGCCGAGCGCAGGCGCTATTACAACCTCTATCTTCCTGTCCTTAAAAACCTCTGCAAGCTTTTTGCATAGCATTGATGCATATTCTGGATGCTGAAGCACAAGCGCAGATTGAAGATAAGAAGGGCTGTGCAGCCCGGAGCTAAGCTCATAATGCCCTTCCAATAATGCCCCTGATTTTTTGTAGATAGCTATTATTTCTTCCTGCGTCATCTCTCCTCCATCTCATTGATTATTACCTCTGCTGCCTTTGCAGGGTCATCTGCCTTTATAATAGGCCTGCCGACAACAATATAATCAGCGCCTGCCTTTATCGCCTCTTTTGGTATTGATATTCTTTTCTGGTCATCCATTTTAGATCCCACAGGTCTTACACCCGGGGTTACAATCAAAAAATCCTTGCCGCATATTTCCCTAACAGCCTTAATCTCCTGCGGCGATGAAACAACGCCGTCAAGGCCGGCATCAGATGCCATGCTTGCCAATCTCTTTACCTCGTCCTCCATACTCTTGCTTTTAATGCCTATTTCATTATGAAGCGCCTCAAGGGTAATGCTTGTAAGAAGCGTTACTGCAAGAACCTTCGGCCTCTGTAAGCCCTCTTTTTCTGCTGTTTCACATGATGCCTCAAAGCACTTCTTCATCATATCCATGCCGCCTAAGGAATGGACATTGAACATAAACACGCCGAGCCTTGCTGCCTCTCTTGCAGCGCGGGCAACTGTATCAGGTATATCATGATATTTTAAATCAAGAAATACCTTCCCGC
>CAKKRA010000004.1 GCA_919902475.1 Nitrospiria bacterium | reverse complement strand
TTTCATAAATCCCCCTCCAAAAAACAAAAAAAGCCGCCAAAAGTTTTGTTTCCTAATTTTATTTCAGGAACAAGCTTCTGGCGGCCCGACTAGCAATGAAGACAGTGATGAGTGATGCGTTATGCGTAAAAAGTGAAAACAGGTTCTTTTTACTCATCACCCATTACGCGTTACCCATTACTGCCTTTGTAGCCTCGTTGCTCTGCGTCACTGCCTTTCAGCAGGTTTGCTCTGAGCAGAAGGTTATTAATATTTGTATAACGGCTACGGCTACGGTTACGATACCCATATCGTTTAGCGGTTACGGTAACGGTTTTTGTTATTTTGCCGTAACCTTAGCCTTAGCCTTGACCTTAACCTTTTTTTATTATTTGTTTCGGTAAGATAATCCCTCCCCCACTCACCGATTAATAGGATTGCTTTATAAAATACTTATCCATTAAAATATAGTGCAAAGTTTGTGCCACAGAATATAATAATCCATATTCAAGAAAATCAATTACTTAAGAATCATGCGCCTTCATGCGCTATTTAATTGGTTGCATAATGTGTGCAATCTGCTACATAGTATTTCCATTTTTTTGCCATTGTTCATTCACAGCCTAAAAAGGCTGTTTACACTTCCTATCGCTTCACAATGCTAATAAAATTTCTTCGCGGCACAATCTTTCCCATAACAACCGAATGCCTTGCGCCTGTTGCAGTTGGGCAATTGCTTGGGATATTCTGCATTGTTTCATAAGCAAATAGTGCAAATGCCATTGCCTCTATTGCCTTGCTATTATAGCCGACATCCTCAAACACAAAAACAGGGACAGCATCAATTGCCTCCTGCATCAGATTCAAAATAGTCTTGTTCCTGCTTCCTCCGCCGCCGACAAATATTGCATCAACATCCCCCCTTGATAATATAAACCTTTTGATGTTATGAATAATGGAAAAGGCAGTAAATGCTGTAACAGTTGCAATTGCATCTTTTGCTGAAATCCTTTTGTTCTTTATAATCCTCAACACATCCTTTAGCATAACAGCGCCAAATGCCTCTCTGCCTGTTGTCTTTGGCGGCCTCTTGTTTATGAATGGATGGGACATAAGATGTGAAATCAGATAGTCATTTATATTCCCTTTGGAGGCAATGGCTCCGCCTTTGTCTATGCCTTTTTTCCCATTAGTAAGGCTGTGCACAAGCGCATCAATGAGCATATTTCCAGGGCCTGTATCAAACGCAGCAATTTTATTAAAGTCCCTGTCTGGAATATATGTGATATTGCTGATGCCGCCGATGTTCACAACAACAGTAGACTTCTTTGGCTGGTTAAAAAATATATAATGAAGATATGGCGTCAGCGGCGCGCCCTCTCCGCCTGCTGCAATATCCCTCGGCCTGAAATCTGCAACAACGGTTATCCCTGTCCTCTCTGCAATAACAGATGGCTCTGCAATCTGCAGGGTTGACCTGATAGAGAAGTTACCCTCTTTCTTTGCCTCAGGTATATGATGAATGGTCTGGCCGTGCGAGCCTATAAGAGCGACATTCTCTATCTTTATTTTAGCATCCCTGACAATTGCCTTTGCTGCATCAGAAAAAAGCTCTCCAAGATAAAAATTCAGATGGCATATCTCATCAACCCTGCCTTTTGTTGATACATTAATTATTCTCTCCTTTAATCCCTTTGGATAAGGATAAGTCTTATATGCAATAAGCTTTAGCCTGCTGTTTAAGCCCTTCCCTTTAATATCCACCAATGCTGCATCAATGCCGTCAGTTGATGTGCCAGAAATAAGGCCGATAACCCTCATCCTCTTTTATGCGCCTCCTTTATCATTTTTAATAACCCCTTATCCATCATTATATCTGCCCCTGTCATTGCCATTGCCTTTGCTGCGACAATCATCCCTCTCATGCCTGATTCAGAGCCTGCTGCTGCATTAAACTCCTTTGTATGATGAGGTATCTGCTTATGGCATATATCAAGATTCGGATGGATGGTTGGCGTAATCTGGCTTACATTGCCTATATCTGACGAGCCGAGCTCTTTATATTCATCCCTTTCTTTTATCTTTACACCAAGTGATTTGAGATTCCTTTCAAATGCCTCAGCCAAAGGATAGTTTGGCTTAAATACCTCATAGGCATTCTCACCGACTGTAATCTTTGCCTTTACACCTGCTGCATAAGCTGCTGCATTAAAGCAGGCCTTTACCTTTTTCAGAACCTCCTGCGCATCCTTCATATCCAATGCGCGGACAAGGAATCTTGCAGATGTATAAGCAGGTATGATATTCGGCGCAGCGCCGCCATTAATGATTATCCCGTGTATCCTGACATCAGGTTTTATTTGCTGCCTCAGTGCATTGATATTATTAAAAGCCAATATCATAGCATCCAATGCATTAGCGCCATCCCATGGCGTTGCTGCTGCATGGCTTGGCTTGCCGAAATATTCTACTGAAACATCTATTGCAGCGAGCGCCCTCTTTACAATCTCTGTATCATTTGATGGATGAACCATCATTGCTGCATCAAGGTTATTGAACGCTCCTTTTTTTGAAAGGATAACCTTTCCGCCGCCCTTTTCCTCTGCTGGCGTGCCGATAACAACTATTTTTCCTTTTATATCTGATTTTGCCAATGCAATTGCAGCGCCGATTGATGCTGGGCCGATTAGGTTATGGCCGCAGCCATGTCCTACCTCTGGCAGGGCATCATATTCTGCAATAAAACCGATAACAGGACTGCTGCTGCCTTTTGAATAAGCAGCACGAAAAGCGGTCTTTAATCCAGCGATATTTTTCTCAATTTTAAAACCGTGTTTTTTTAATGCAGAGGCGAGGAGCCCTGATGCAAAGTTTTCTTCAAAGGCAAGCTCTGGCCTTTTGTGAATCTCTTTTGCAATGGAGATGAGCGATGCTGAAAGCTCATTAATATTTTTTATAATCCCCTCTTTTACCTTATCAGACATAAGGGTGAATTTACCCCTTTTGATTCAATGAGTCAAGGGAGAAATAACCTGTTCCCCCAATATAATAATGTCCTAAATAACCAAAGTAGAAATGTCCTAATTTAAGGTTCTATTTCCACTATAGCCTTCTGTCTCTCCTGGTAGTCTATTAATCCATAGACCTTCCTAAGGATGTTGCTTCCTATCTGGAGATAAAAAGAGAGCGGTTGATTAAAGATCTTTTCAGTTTATAAACATGAGAATGCCGAGAGGATATACACAGGGCGGTGATTGCCCCCGCCCTGTGATTTGTTTTGCAGCCAATGCCCGCCGCAAATGGCGGGCACAGCCCAGCCTACAAACCTACGGCAGTGCAGTGATAGGCACAAAGATGGCAATTAAAAACGATAGACTTCTCGGCGGTGCGCAAAAGATAATGCTTCCACCTTTTTCTCCTTATCGTCAATAACATAAAGGATGCGATAATCACCGACTCTAATTCTGTATCCTTCACGACCATGAAGTTTTTTTGCTTTGTTGGGGCGAGGATTTTCCTTCAAAGAAATGAGATGATTCACAATCCTATCATGTATTTTATTTGGCAGATGTTCAAGTTCTTTTTCCGCTGACCTTTTTAGAGTAACTATATATGGCATTAACTACCTTTTTCTTCTTTTAAGGTATTCGTCTAAGCTGCGTGATGGTTCTTTTCGCCTCTGCTCAATAATTGCAATATCTATCATGTCTTCCAAAAATTCTTTATCCTTGAGGAGATGTTCTACTACAGCCTCCTTTTCTTTTTTAGGTAAAGCACGAAAGGCAGTGTAGAATACCTTTGCAGTTGCTTCTGCAGTAGTCATAATCTTAACCTCCATTTGTTAGAATT
>CAKKRA010000003.1 GCA_919902475.1 Nitrospiria bacterium | reverse complement strand
GCCCGACAGGCAGGTCTGGCTTTTTGAGTGTATTCTCAATTTTTCCTAAAAGCCTTTGGAAGGCAAATACATCAACCCATACATGACGCACATCAATAGTCAGGCGGTTGTCTTCAAGTGAAATAGCCATATCATTTCCGAGCAGCTTGCGGAGGCGGTGAAGCGTGGTATTCAGGCTGCGCAAACCAGTATCTCCGTCTGCATCAGGCCAGAGTGTGTCAATCACGACCTCTGCGCCAATATCCCTGCCGCCGAGGGCAATTATTACCTTTAGTAATTTTAACGGTGTATGCTTTGCCTTTTCAGTAAAACGCATTGGCTTGCTGTCTTTTACTATTGCAAACCTGCCGAGGGCATATATCCTGACAGGCCACGGCCAGTTTTCAAGGTTAACAGCATCATCAGGCGGAAGCAGGCTGCGCTTTTTTATGAGGAATTTGATATAGTCTTTTTCTATGTTGTTTTCAAGGGCAATGGCGCAGGCACGGGACATAATAGAGGAACGCCACCATCCAGCATTTATATACCCCTGCTGTCTGCATAAGGTGAATATTTTCTGCAAAGCCTTTAAACAAGCTGCCTCATTTTCCTGCGCCATTGCAAACTCTACTTCTGCCTGTAAAGCGTTAATCTCAATGGTTTTGCTCCTGATATCCTGTGCAATTTGCATAGTCTGTTTGATTATCCCAACAGCCATATCATGTTTTCCAGATGCAAAATACACCCATGCAGATGCAGGCAGCACAGTTCCTTCAGCCCATATTACCCCTGCCTCCCTTGCCAAACACAGTGCAGCCTCGGCGTGCTCCTCCATCTGGCGAATATCATTGCGATGCATGGCCTCAATAAATGCCTGATACCGATATTGGCAAACATCTAAAAGACGGCTGTTATCCATAATCAACAACATCTGCTTAAACATTAAAGACGCTTTTTCTGGTTCCCCAGAAGTGAGCACACCCCATGCCCCTTGTGCCAAAAGCATAAAATCTAATATATGCACGCCAGTGGTTTCTGCAATTCTTAAACCTTCCTCAACTGCCTGTATGCACCCTCTATCATCTGCAGCCATCCAACTGTACACTGCTTTAATAGCTTGCCATGTAATCCGTGAAATAGGCGCAAGGTCAGGCAGCCGAGATAGCGGCTCTAAGATGTTTACGAGGTTTGTGCCTTTGACAAGGTCGCCATTCCACCATGAATAATACAGCAATAGCTGATTCCCCATTATCATGCTTGACGAGGCATCAGGGTTGATTTCTATCAAGCGCTGAAGTCGTTCTGCCCAAACAGGGAGGTCCGGGTGTTGCGGCTGGCGATACGCAAGTGCAGTAAACACCCCTGTTGTTACCTTTGCCTCAATCTCAGGAGACGGTAATGTTGGATATTTTGCAAGCAAGGCTTCAATCTCTGAAATCCATTTGTCTAAGGGTTTAAAATCACCCCATTGATAGATATAGGTTTCAACCACCCCAGCCCACGCAAGGAAGATTC
Organism: Nitrospiria bacterium; assembly: GCA_919902475.1. GTDB lineage: Bacteria > Nitrospirota > CAKKRA01 > 9FT-COMBO-42-15 > 9FT-COMBO-42-15 > 9FT-COMBO-42-15. The sequence continues at coordinate 4,291 of CAKKRA010000003.1, read as the reverse complement.
CTGCTGCATTATTTAGGAGCTTAAATTTTTCAAATGCCTGCTCAAAATACCCCCTTCCCTCAGGCAGATTAAACGGCATGCGGCATACTCCAAGCCAGTAAAGAAGCCAAGGAACTTCATTAATAACTGCCTGCGGAAGGCGATTTATCCATTGTTCTACTGCCTGATTGCGACCCTCTGTAATCATTGCCTGCGCATTGGCAAGGATTATGCGCGCCATAGATGCCCAGTCTTCTGCATGGCTGTATAGAATAATAGCATCTTCTGCCTGACCTGTACTCTCTAATATCTCTGCTGCCTTGTGCTGTGTTTGAATTAGCTGCGCATCTGTAAGCTGCTGCTTTGCCTGTGCCAGTAAAAATTCACGAAATAAGGGATGATATTGATAGACAGGGTCAGGAAGCGACTTTCTTATGGTAAAATAGTTCCTGCGGTTTAATTCAGATAGAAGCTCGCCTGCCTGATGCAAGCCTGTAAGCTGCTGAGCAAAATGGCCTGTCATTATCGGCAAAAATGCTGTCTGCAAAAGTATTTCCTGTGAGGGGTTATCTAATCTATAAAATATCTCAGAGGCAAAGTAGTCAAACATCGCCTGAGTTGTAAATCCTCTGCCATGCCTTTGGAGCATGTCTGCTGAACCCTGATGCTCCAACATAAGCGCAAGCCCTGCAGCCCAGCCATTGGTTTTTTCATGAAGCTCTTGTATTGCCTCTTTAGACAGCTTTTTATGCGCCTTAAGCTGAACAATGCCGCTAATTTCCTCAGTTGATAGTTTTAATTCATTCCAGCCAAGAGTGCCCATCTTATTATTAGCCCGCAGCACTGCAAATGCAGGAGGAGGGTCGGTGCGGCTGATTATAATTACATTTATGCCCTCTATGATTTCTGAAAGCCCTGTCTGTATAATCTCATGCAGTTGCGAGTCTGCCGGCGCATCCTGATAGTTGTCAAGGACGATGATAAATCTACTGATAGTATCAGAGTGTCCATGTGTCAAAGTGTCAGAGCGCTTTGACCCTTTGATACTTTGACTCTTTGACACTCTACTATACAGCTCCCTAAAGTAATTGCGTGTAAATGTTGGCAGCCCCCGTAGATATTCAGGGGTAAGGTTTGGAAGAGGCTTGCGATAACGCGGCGCAGCCTGTTTTGCTGCAATAGCCATATAATGAAAGAATGAGGCAATATCTCCATCGCCAGAGTCTATCTGATACCAGAGACAGGAAAGCCTTCTTTCTTCAAGGTATGTGGAGATAAGTGTTGTCTTGCCTGCGCCAGGAGGCGCAGTTATCCAGACAACAGGCTTATTGCGCGCCTCATCAAGAAGCTTAAAAAGCCTTTTTCTGAGCAACACATTTGACGATTTAGACTTTGTAAGTTTGGCTAATGATGGCGCTTGCTTCATAATATCTCTATAAAACCTTGGTTGTATATTACTAATAAGTTCATAAGTAAAACAACTTTTTGTCATGCCCGAAGGTTTTTGTCGGGCATCCATCTTTAAAATACTGGATTCCTGCCAAAGACACGCAGGAATGACAATAGAATAGTGTCCTCTTACTTATGAATAAATTATTATAATCCTTCTGTTTTGTATGAACAACATAAATTTAAGCAATTAGTGAAATATCTTTTTTTATCTGCTCTTCCCCACCCCTGACCTCTTACAATACCTGTAAATCCTGCAAACTGAGCAGTGAGGTGATATTGGCTTGCAGAGGTTCTGGCCGTAGGTAACAAGCAGGTCATTGATTATCTTCCAGTATCTTTTGGGCAGTTTTTTCCTTAATGCAAACTCTGTCTCCTCTGGCGTCTTTGTTTTTACATAGCCCCACCTGTTTGTTATCCTGTGGACATGGGTGTCAACACAGATGCCGTATTTGTTGTAACCGAGTGTAACAACAAGGTTCGCTGTCTTTCTTCCAACACCTTTAAATTTTAGAAGTTCGTCTATCTCATCAGGCACAATGCCGTTATATCTTTCTATCAAATCTTTGCATATTGTCTTTATATTCTTTGCCTTTGTCCTGTAAAAACCAACAGGATAAATAGCCTTTTCTATCTCCTTTACATCAAGCCTGCGCATACCATCAGGTGTTGATGCAAGTTTAAAGAGCCTGTAAGATGCGCCTGCAGTTGTTGAGTCCTTTGTGCGAAGGCTCAAAATGCAGGAGATAAGCACCTGAAAGGGGCTTCTGGTTTTATTTGACACCTTTGTTACAATGGGCTGGTTCCATTTTTTTATTTCTTGTTTTAGGGTCTTTATAATTTTTGGGATGTCGTTTGCTTTCATGGTTTGATAAAGAAAAAGGGCATCCATTAAGAATGGATGCCCTCTGTAATTCAAAGTTATTAAGGTTTAAAATTACTAAAGATTATCTCTTGCCTAATACTGCGTCCTTACATGCCTTAGCAACTCTAAATTTTACTACCCTCTTTGCAGGGATTTTGATAGCCGCCCCTGTCTGAGGATTCCTTCCCATCCTTGCCTTTCTGTTTACCAGAACCAATTTACCGAGACCAGGGAGTGTGAAATTGTTTTTTGCCTCTTTGTAAGCGAGTGCTGCAAGATCGTCGAGAATTTGTACTGCTGCCTTCTTTGTAATGCCTGCCTTCTTTGCAACTTGATCCGCAATCTGAGACTTTGTCATTGGTTTACCCATAAAACCCTCCTTATTAGATTTATTTTAATATTTGTTCAGTTAACTATGTTAACTGTTCCCTACAATTTAGAGGCAAGTATAAAATACTATTTTAAAAATCGCAAGTAAAAAATATTTTTTAGCAAAAAAATATTTTTCAATAAATCATCTCGCCATTAATAAACTTTAATGTCCTTTCATCCTTGGGATTTTCAAAAAAGTCCTTGACATTCGCAGTTTCAACAACCTCGCCATTATACAAAAAGATGACATTATCTGCAAGCCTCTGCACCTGAAACATATTATGCGTTGCCATTATAATAATCATCTGCCTCTTTTTTTTCAGCATATTGATTATCTTTTCAATTATAATTACGCTTGCCGGGTCAAGAGAAGCAGTGGGCTCATCAAGAAAGAGGACGTCAGGCTCCAGTACAATTGCCCTCGCAAGCGCAAGCCGCTGCGCCTCGCCTGATGAAAGCGTCAGTGCGTTCTGCTCCATTTTGTGAACAAGGCCGACCTCTCTCAATGCTTCCTCAACCTTTTCTTTTATGTATACCTTATTTTTTCTGCGGAGATTTAATCCATAGGCGCAGTTCTTAAAAACAGTTGTGTTAAAGAGCCCTCCTTTTGGAAATACAAGGGTCATCTTTCTTCTTAATTCTATTGAATCATCCAATAGACTATCACCGTTCTTATAGACTACCTTACCATCATCTGCTTCCTCAAGCAGTGCAGATATTCTTAACAGTGTTGACTTACCGCTTCCATTAGGTCCAACAATAGAGTAGATATTCCCTCTTTCAAAGGCAAAAGAGCAGTTATTAAGCACCTTCTTGGAATTATATGTCTTGGATATGTTAGAAATTGACAGGTTTAAATCCATACTATTTTACAATCCCTTTTTTCTGCACCCAGTGAAGGATAATATTTATGCAGAGAGCAATGAAGATTAAAACTACTCCGAGTGCAATGGCAAGTTCAAAATTTCCTTTATCTGTTTCTAATGCAATGGTTGTTGTCATAACACGCGTGTAGCCGGCAATGTTGCCTCCGACTATTAGTATTGCGCCGACCTCTGCAATAGCCCTGCCAAAGCCGGCAATTATTGCAGCCATTATCCCATACCTTGCCTCTGCAATCACCTTTACTGCAGCCTGAGCAGGCGTTGCGCCGAGGGTTATGGCGGATTTTTTTATTATATCATCAACACCAATAATTGAGGAATGAGACAAGGCAGCTATAATCGGCGCTGCAAGCAGGGTCTGCGCGATTATCATGGCAGAGGGCGAATATAGGATGCCCATAAAACCCAGAGGTCCGCTGCGTGAAAGAATGAGATAAAGGACAAGGCCAACAACAACAGGAGGCAGACCCATAAAAGTATTAAGCAGGCTTATGATAAAATCCCTCCCAAGAAATTTTTTGAGTCCTATAATGGAGCCGATTGGCAGACCAATAAAGGTTGCCAGAAGCAAGGCGCTGCCTGAAACCTTCAAGGATAGGAAGATAATGCTGTATAGTTCCCTGTCAAAGAAGAAGATTAATCTGACAGCCTGACTAAAACCTGAGAAGAGTGTTTCCATGATTGTGATTTTACAATATTGATATTAAAAACCTCGATCCAAAAACTCTTCTGAAAGATCTTC
>CAKKRA010000002.1 GCA_919902475.1 Nitrospiria bacterium | reverse complement strand
ACTTGTATGCTGCGGTGCGAGTCCTCGCTCCGCCTTGCATCTGGAGCTTTTTACTGTGCCGTCTAAATTTGGATTTTGTAAAGCATAAATTTGAGTTTATGATAAATTATATACTTCGTCGTCTTCTTAACATGATTCCGCTCCTTCTTGGGGTAACAGTCCTCTCCTTTGGAATAATGAAGCTTGCGCCAGGGGATTTTCTTACCACTATGGCTTTAAACCCTCAGATTGCGCCAGAGACCATAGAGCTTATGCGCAGGCAGTTCGGCCTTGACCAGCCTTGGTATATTCAATATTGGAAATGGCTGATTGGAATACTGCAATTTGATTTTGGATATTCGTTTACATACAGGGTTCCTGTTTCTACATTAATCTTGGAAAGGGTCGGGAATACATTAATCCTGTCCATTGGCGCTGCATTTATATCATGGTCTGTTGCGCTTCCGCTCGGCGTTTATTCAGCGCTTTATCAAAATACAAGATTTGACAGGATAGCCTCATTCTTTTCCTTTACAACAATATCTGTGCCGAGCTTTTTCCTATCCCTTCTCGGTATATTCATAGCAGCAAAGACAGGCTGGTTTCCTACTGGCGGCACAGTTAGCGCAAATTATAATTCACTGGAAATGTTTGGAAAGATATTTGACAGGCTTCATCATCTGATTTTGCCTGTGCTTGTGCTTGGATTTATTGGCACAGGCTCGCTTGTCAGGCAGATGAGGAGCAACTTTTTAGAGGTCATGCGCCAGCCCTATGCAACAACTGCGAGGGCAAAGGGGCTTCCAGAATCGCTTGTTATATGGAAGCATATATTTCCAAATGCAGTGAACCCGCTGGTTACACTCCTCGGTTTTGAGATTGCAAGCCTTTTGAGCGGCGCGGCATTAACAGAGATTGTCTTTTCCTGGCCCGGCCTGGGAAGGCTTATATTAGAGGCAGTGATGAGCTATGATTTATATCTTGTGATGGGGAGCCTTTTTATGGGCACCATATTGCTTATTATCGGAAACCTGATTGCAGATATACTTCTTGCATTTATGGATCCGAGGATAAAGCTGGGATAGTAGAATTAATACAAACGCAATAAATCCGCTTATATGATAAGGTAGTATTAATTGATTTTAAAATCCCCCCTTGCCCCCCTTTACAAAAGGGGGGTAAGAATGAGTTCCCCTTTTTCAAAGGGGGAAATTCCTTTATGCCCCTCTTTGAAAAAGAGGGGTTAGGGGAGATTTATTTAAGTGGAAAGGTGATTTTCAGATGCAGCAAAAAGGAACTTTCACAATTGTAATAAACAGGCTGAAACGAAACAAAAGGGCATGGGTGGCAATGTGGATTATAATTACCCTTGCCTTTTTTGCCCTGTTAGCAGATTTTATTTCACCCTATCACTATGATGAGCAGAACAGGACAAAGTCATATCATCCTCCGACAGCCATACACTTAATAGATGCAGAGGGGAGATTTCACTTAAGGCCGTTTATCTATAATTATAACCTCGCAGACCCGGTATTTAAAAGATATGAGCCTGATACAAAAAAGTCATACCCAATATATTTCTTTGTTAAGGGAGATGGAAGATTCAGGCTCTTTGGAACAGAGGAGCCGAGCAGGCTCTTTTTGTTAGGCTCTGACCTTCACGGACGCGATTTATTTACACGGCTCCTTTATGGCGCAAGGATATCGCTTTCAATAAGCCTGTTAGGCGTTTTTATCTCATTTGTCCTCGGTTTATTAATGGGTGGCATTGCAGGCTATTTTGGTGGTAAAATAGACAATATGCTTATGCGTCTCGGCGAGATAATAATGGCAGTGCCCGGCATATATCTCCTTTTAGCTTTAAGGGCAATATTTCCAGTCACCCTTTCCTCTGCTCAGGTCTATCTCCTTATTATCCTGATAATGAGCTTCATCGGCTGGGCAGGTCTTGCAAGGGTGATAAGGGGTATGGTATTATCAATAAAAGAGTATGATTTTGTAACTGCGGCAAAGGCGATCGGCGGCGGGCATATGAGGGTTATTGTTAGACATATATTGCCAAATACGCTATCATATACAATTATTGCAATGACACTGTCTGTTCCAGGATATATAATTGGAGAGGCTGCATTGAGTTTTTTAAGCTTGGGTATACAGGAGCCTTATCCGTCGTGGGGCAATATGCTTTCTGCTGCGCAGAGCATCCGTGTCCTGACAAATGCGCCGTGGATATTGATACCCGGAATATTTATATCTGTAACTATTATCTGCTTCAATCTGCTCGGCGACGGCTTAAGGGATGCATTTGACCCGAAGGCAACAGGGGGAATAGAAATAAAGTAGGGGCGAGGGGGGCATTAATCTACCATGTTTAAACTTGACAAAAAAATTATAATTATCGGAATTGGCATTATCCTTATCCTTCTGATAACAGGCGCATACTTCCTTTTTGCCGGCAAGAACAGCGGCTCTGATTATAAGACAGCAAAGGCAGTGGCTGCTGATGTAACAAAAGAGGTGCTTGCAACAGGGACTATCAATCCGGTTGTATCTGTGCTTGTAGGCACATCTGTTTCTGGCACAATCAAAAAGATCTATGCAGATTTTAATTCAGAGGTAAAGGCAGGGGAGCTCCTTGCCCAGATTGACCCTGAGTCTTTTAAGGCGCAGTTTCTGCAGGCCGAGGCAAATCTCTCAAGCGCAAAGGCGTCGCTG
>CAKKRA010000001.1 GCA_919902475.1 Nitrospiria bacterium | reverse complement strand
TTGCAAAAGGATTATTGCCTGCTATCCTGATGAGAGTCATCCGTATTTAAAAACCCTTGCAAAGAAATTTGGGTTTCAGTTAATAAAGCAGCATGGCAGAAACCTTGGGGAAAGGATGAAGAATGCAATTACAGATCTCCTCCATAATGGCTATAAAAAGGTAGTTATAATCGGCTGCGACTCCCCTACCCTTCCAAAGGAATATATTGAGAATGCCTTTTATGTCCTCAACAAGAAAAGCCTTGTTATCGGTCCCTCTTGCGACGGTGGCTATTATCTGATAGGTGTGAGAGGTGTAGCGCCGCCAATCTTTAATAATATAAAATGGGGAACAAGGGAGGTGCTTAAAGAGACTTTAAAAAGGATTCCCAAAAAAATGCTGCCATCCTTTCATCTTCTTCCCTTCTGGTATGATATTGACACAAATGATGACTTGGAATTTCTAATTCTCCACAAAAGGATTTTAAATGCCGCTGTTCAGAAGACCAGATAGAAAATTTTTAAAAACAGGCAGGCCGTTAAATATAGCCCATAGGGGAGGCAGAGGCCTTTCACCTGAGCATACAATCTTTGCCTATAAAAAGGCTCTGCAGGTTGGCGCTGATGTCCTTGAAATAGATATCCACGCAACAAAGGATAGCGAGATAGTTGTAATCCATGACCCGACAGTTGACAGGACAACAGATGGCAAAGGCAAGGTGAATGAGCTTACGCTATCAGAAATAAAAAGGCTTGATGCAGGATACAGGTTTGCAATTAAAAGAGGCAATAAAGAAGAATATCCTTTCAGAGGCAAAAGACTCTTTATCCCGGCTCTACAGGAGGTTTTTTCTGAATTTCCAAATCAAAGGATAAACATTGAGATAAAGCAAATTGAACCGTATATTGAAGATGCGCTCTTTGCGATTATTAAAGAGATGAATATGATTGATAATGTCCTTGTTGTTTCTGAAAACAATGAAGCAATAAAAAGGTTTAGGAAGATATCCAAGGGCGCTATTGCCACAGGTGCATCAGTTGCAGAAGTAAGGAGATTTGTTATCTTCATGCGGTTAAAGATGATGCCTCTTTATATGCCTACTGCCGACGCCTTTCAGATACCTGAATATCACGGTGATTATCATCTGCTAACAGAGGGGTTTATTGAAAAGGCGCACAAAAAGAACATCAAAATCCATGTCTGGACTGTAAATGAAAAGAGGGACATGGAGAGGCTAATTAAGATGGGTGTTGACGGCATTATAACAGACTACCCTGATTTGCTGAATAAGGTGATTAATTGCCTTCTAAAAAAATAAGTCGGGTTCTGGTAATTCTTATTTAAAATTATAGTTATATGCTGTGTTCAAATATACATTTGAACAGTCATGATAATTGCTTGAAGATTATCAGTATGAAATAAACAGTGAGGCAGTGGAATATTTTTGCAGCAGACTAAAGGCTGTGAAATGGGTAGATACAACCCTGTTGCTTCTGCATAA